>JBILCO010000007.1:0-19471 GCA_044353075.1 Burkholderiaceae bacterium | reverse complement strand
CCATGAGCGCGATTTCTTTTTCTTTCACACGCCCCGTTACCAGCATGGCGACGGCGGCCGGTACGAAGGTGATCGATAAAATCATCGCCCCCAGCAAGGCGGCGACGACGGTGAACGCCATCGGGTGAAACATTTTTCCTTCGACACCCGAGAGTGCAAAAACCGGCAGATACACCACCATGATGATGAACTGTCCGTACAACAGCGGCCGTCGCGATTCACGCGCCGCCTCAAAGACTTCATGAAATCTTTCCTCGCGGGTGAGCGTGCGTCCGTGAACTGATTGCGCATGCGCCAGCCGTCGAATACAGTTCTCCACGATGACCACTGCACCATCAACAATGATGCCGAAATCCAGTGCACCCAGACTCATTAAATTCGCACTGACCTGGTAGTGCACCATGCCAGTGAAGGTAAACAGCATAGCCAGCGGAATCACTGCCGCGGTGATGATCGCTGCGCGCAGATTACCCAGAAAGACGAACAGCACCACAATCACCAGAATCGCACCCTCGAGCAGGTTTTTGCGGACTGTGGCGATCGCTTTATCGACCAGAATGGTGCGGTCATACACCGTCACCGCCTGAACACCCGCGGGAAGATTGCGATTGATCTCTTTCATTTTCAGATCCACCGCTTGTGACACCGTGCGACTGTTCTGACCCATCAGCATGAACACCGTGCCCAGCACGACTTCCCTGCCGTTGGCCGTCGCCGCGCCGGTACGCAATTCACGACCGATATCAACCTCGGCCACGTCCCGCACACGTACCGGAATACCACCGGCATTCTTGATCACGACATTGCGAATATCTTCCACTGTTCGCACCTGCCCCGGTGCGCGCACCAGATACTGCTCACCGCGCTTCTCGATATAACCCGCACCGGTATTTTGATTATTTTGATCAATCGCCGTGACCAGATTTTCCATCGACACACCCAGCGATGCCAGTCGCTCAGGATTGGGTGCGATCTGGTATTCCTTGACATAGCCACCAATCGAATTGATCTCGGTGACGCCGGGCACATTGCGCAGCTGCGGCTTGATCACCCAGTCCTGTATCTCGCGCAGATCGGTGTCGGTATAAGGCGAGCCATCGGCTTTTTTTGCACGCTTGTCGGCCTCGACGGTCCATAGGTAAATCTCGCCCAGTCCGGTCGCGATGGGCCCCATTTCGGGTGTCACGCCCGGCGGCAGTTTGTCGCGCGCCTGCGTGATGCGCTCATTGACCAACTGACGCGCAAAATAAATATCGGTACCCTCTTTAAAAATGACCGTTACCTGCGACAGACCGTAACGCGACAAGGAACGCGTCTGCTGCAAATTGGGCAAACCGGCCATCACGATTTCAATCGGATAGGTAATGCGCTGCTCGGCTTCCAGCGGCGAGTAGCCGGGGGCTTCCGTGTTGATTTGCACCTGAACATTGGTGATATCCGGCACCGCATCAATCGGCAAGTGCTGATAGCTGAACACACCGGCCAGCGCGATGCCCAGCGTGGCCAGCAACACCAGCGCGCGCTGGGCAATGACAAACTGAATCAGTTTTTCAAACATGGCGAGGCTCCTGTTGCGGTCAGTAGCCTTCTTCTGACGTGAGTTTTGTCAGCTCGGACTTGATGATGTAACTGCCGCGCGCAGCGTAGCGCGTGCCTGGTGGCAGTCCCTCCAGCACCTCGGTATGTTTGCCATCACTGATACCCAGCCTGACGGTGCGTGCGATGAAACCCTTGTCCTCACGTACGAACACCACCTGGCGATCACCCAGTGTCTGAATGGCTTCACTGTCCACCGCTACGGGAACCCGCTGATTGGCCGCATTGACTTCCACATTCACAAACAAGCCCGGACGCCAGGCACCCTGAGGGTTGGCAAGCACGATACGCGCTCGGGCCATACGGGTTTGCTCACCGACCAGCGCGCCGACAAAAGCCACCGTGCCCGTCGCCTGCGCATCAAATGCCGTGGCGCGCACCCGCAGTTTGCCGCCGACACGCACCAGCGGCAGATCTTTGGCAGGAATGCTGACCTCGACCCAGACCGAGGACATGTCCGAAATCGTCATGATGTGCGTATCTTCTCTGACTGCCTCGCCGATACTGAGCTTGCGCTCAACCACCAGACCGTCATAAGGCGCACGCAACTCAAAACGATTCAGGCCCGCACCGGCACTGGTCGCAACACCCAGCGCACTGAGCTTCTGCTGGGCATTTTCAACAGCGATCTCAGCTTCTCGCAGCAACGTTTGCGCCTGCAGAAAATCCTGCTCGGCCGTTATTTTTTGCTCCCAGAGCTTTTTCTCGCGCTCGTACACCGTCTGCGCCAGGCTCTGACGCTTCAGCGCCGTCTGCAGTGCACTGCGCTGCTCGGAGATGGACTGACTGGAAAAAATGGCCAGCGTCTGTCCACGCCGCACGGTCTGTCCGGTACTCACCAGCACCGCCTCCGCAATGCCCGGTACACGCGGTACAACGTGAACCGTACGATCATCATTGAGCTGCACTTCACCGGGAAATTGCACCACCGAGGCAATCTGCGCCACATCGGCCGTGGCGACATCAATCCCTGATGCCTTGATCTGTGCGTCGTCCATTGACACCCGCGGCACGTCCTGTTCTTGTTTCTGTGGACTCGGCGTCTGCACTGCTGCCGGACGAGGGCCATCGTCATCGTCTGCCTGCCGCGCTGCTTTTCTGTCGGTCTGCGTGAGGATCAGTAGCGCGAGGAGTGCGCCGATCACTATGATCAGCAACACCGCAATCAACTGACCCTTGCCCGAATTTTTACCTGATGTATTCATTGTCATACCCTGTGGTGTTACCGGTTTTCCGCAGACGGTGATGGGGACGAAACGACCGATTCCGCCTGACCCAGAATACTTTCAAGGTCCGTCACCGCACGATGCAAGGCCGCCAGTGCATTCAGATACTGCGATTTCGCGCTGAAAAAAGTACGCTGTGCATCCAGCACCTCCAGAAAACTGAATTTGCCGTTTTCAAATCCGATCGTCGCCGCTTCATAGGCACTCTTGGCGCCGGGCAGCACTTCGTCGCGGAGCAGTTCGGCCTCCTGCCGGCGCGCAGAGAGGCGCTCGACCACCTGATAAGCTTCGCTGGCCAGCGTGATGCGGGTAGCGACCAGCTCATCGCGCGCCTTGTCTTCACGACGCAGGGCTTCCAGCAGATTGCCCTGATTCCGGTTGTAGAGCGGAATCGGCACCGAAATACCCACCATCATCTGCTCGCGCTGCGACTCTTCACGGCGCTGCACACCCACACTGACCGTAAAATCCTGCACCGTCTTGCTCTGCTCGACATTCACCAGCGACTTGCGCCGTTCCAGTTCCAGCCGCGCCCGCTCCAGCAAAGGCGAGATGCTGAGACGCTGCTCAATAGCGTCAGGATCGGGCAAAGAGGGCATCCGATCGACATCACCCTGCGCTTCGCTGAAGCGCGGCGAAGGATTGCCCCACCAGCTGGCCAGACGCCGGCGCGCGTTACGTAATTCGCTCTGCGCCTGCGTCAGCGATACGCGCACACTGGCTTCGGCGACGCGCGCCTTGGTTTCTTCGACCGGCGACACCTTGCCTGCCGCCACACGCTTGGCGGCAATATCGGTGGCACGCCGCGCGAGCGCAGCGCTGTCCTGCGCCAGCGCCAGCAACTCCTGAGCGGCCAGCACATCAAAAAATGCTGCCATCACAGCGGCACGCACTTTCAATTGGCGTCCACTCAAATCCGACACGGCCACGTCGCGGCCTCGTTGCGCGGCATCGACACGCGCAGCGCGCTTGTCGCCACGCTCAATCGGCAGCTCCACCTGCGCTGAAGCCGAACGCGAAACCCTGCTCGCATTTTCTGTGGCAACGCTGAATCCGGGATTCGGCCGCAGCGAACCCTGTAGCACCTGCGCCTCGGTGGCTTCGATTTCACGACGGGCAGCTGCAATGGTCGGATTGCTCTCCAGCGCGAGCCGGATCGCTGCCGCCATCGTCAGCGGTTCGGCGGGCTCCTGAAAGATGCGACTCAGATCGCTTTGCCTTGCCGTTTCCTCACGCAGGATTTCTCGCAAGGGTTCCTGCGCGTGGGTCAGGCTGTATGAGAGGCTGGTGCAGAGCAGGCTGGCAGCACTGACAACCAGAAGGCGCTTGCGCGCCACGGTACTGTTCATGATTGAATTATTTTTTCGTTCAGACATCCGGTTCTCCCACAGTTGAACTGCGCACCAACTGACATCGGCGTAGCAACGGGATAAAAGACAGGATCGCGGCAAGAAACTCGGCGAACCCTGACCAGAGCGTCGCTTGACCCATCGGCCAAACGGCGCGTCAGGCAGACTTTGGCCAGTTAGGCCGCTCAGGCCTATCAAGCGGTGGGGGCGGCGCCTGCCCGGCCATCGTCGCGATGGGATCGGCGTGGGGAAGAGACAACGTAACGAGCGTGAGTTCGGACGGGAAACCGACGATGACACCGGCCTGACACATGCCGCAGTCAGAATCGGTACCGGTTGCGTTTTCCGGATGCGCTTTCTTGTGCTGGTGCTCGTGATGACCGACATGCTTGGCCACCGCATCCTGCTCATGCTGACAATAGGAACCGATCGCCGCTGCAGCTGCCTGCAGGGACATCACAGCAATCAGAATAATGGCTATGAGGGTGCGCATGACGCCGGAGTTTAACAGCTTTGCCACGCGGCAATCCAACCAGTCTGCGCAAGACCTGACGATTAACAACAGGGTCGAGATGATCCACGTCATGCCTGCAGCGGCTTTCTTCGATGTCGCAAAAAACCGAGGGGGTCGGTGCATCGACAATCTTCAGCCTCTCCCCCGCCGGGTCGCCCAAACAGCTTTTCGGGGGGCCGGACGGAACAGTGGCACAATAGGGCTCACGCCCACCCGCTCAAAAAGCGGGTTGAAATATACTGTACATTTATACAGTATAATCAGGCCAGGCTAACGCAATGCCGCAACAGCCCCCCTTACGAAGGAGTTATTGAAATGAGAACAAATCTGGCCTACCTCAGCCCGGCTGCGAATGATCTCCCTATCCGTCGCAAAGCCGATGTGCAGAGCCTGTGGCGCAAACGTGGCTGGATGCCACCCAGCGAGTACCGCAATGATTTTTCCCAGTCCTGCCGCCCCGCAATTCTGGCGGGCATGAAGACACTTGAACTGGTCAAATGGCGGTAAGTGGTTTTTAAAATAGCAACACTTCACATGAGCGCCGAGGCAAGCTGATATTGCCGCAGGGCGCTCTGGTCGCGTTCCGACCAGCCCATCTTCCTGTTCTGTGCGCGCTGTCTCACCGTTCCCTCCCTGCTGTCCTCCCTGCTTTCCTCCCGCCGAAAACTGCGTCTGTACTGATTGATTCAGTTCTGGCCGCATGCGTTCTGACGACCTTCCCTTGCTGCATCAGCTTGCTCAGTTTCGGGTTTCAAGCATCACAGCCGCCGACTTTTATTTGTTTATCGTATAAGCATGTCCGGAAATATTCGTTTGGAAATACAGTACGGCTCCGTAAGCTTCGAGTTCAATTTTTTTACTCACGGAGCAAACCATGCGATTCATTCACTCTTTGTATGTCGCGCTTGTTGCAAGCGCGCTGGCTGCACCAGCACAAGCCGCTGACCTCAGCCTGCTCAATGTCTCTTACGATCCGACCCGCGAGCTGTATCAGGACTTCAATAAATCCTTTGCGACGGTCTGGAAAAGCAAAAGCGGCGATGACCTGAAGGTCAAACAATCCCACGGCGGTTCCGGCAAACAGGCGCGCGCCGTGATTGACGGTCTTGCAGCGGATGTCGTCACACTGGCGCTCGCCTATGACATCGACGAAATCGCAAATCGTGGCTTCATCGCCAAAGACTGGCAAAAGCGTCTGCCAAATAACAGTGCGCCGTACACCTCCACCATCGTGCTGCTGGTCCGCAAAGGCAATCCCAAGAACATCAAAGACTGGAACGATCTCGCTCGTCCTGGGGTATCGGTGATTACACCCAATCCGAAAACTTCCGGTGGCGCACGCTGGAATCATCTCGCGGCCTGGGGCTACGCGCTCAGACAGCCGGGCGGCAATGACAAAACCGCTCTGGAATTTCTATCCAAGGTTTACAAAAACGTCCCGGTCTTAGATTCAGGCGCGCGGGGATCGACCACGACTTTTGTCGAGCGCGGCATCGGCGATGTGCTGCTGGCCTGGGAAAACGAAGCTTTACTGGCCATAAAAGAACTGGGCCCGGAGAAAGTTGAAATTGTCGTGCCCTCGCTGAGCATTCGTGCCGAGCCCCCGGTCACCGTCGTGGACAAAGTGGTCGAGCGTCGCGGCACCCGCAAAGTCGCCGAAGCCTACCTGCAGCACCTGTACAGCGACGAAGGTCAGGAAATCGCTGCCAAACATTACTACCGCCCGACCAACGAAAAAATCGCTGCAAAGTATGCAGCGCAATTTCCGAAGCTGAAGCTGCTGACGATCGATGAGGTTGCCGGTGGCTGGACCAAAGCACAAAAGACGCATTTCGCTGACGGCGGCATTTTCGATCAAATCTACCTGCCCAAATAAACACCTAAGCGGCCGGTAGCACAACCGGCCGGCCTCCCCAAAAAAAGAAAGGATTCCATATGAACTCAGGACCTAAAGTCCTGGGCAGGACCTTGTCACGCCTGCTCATTGCCAGCGCCATCGCTGCCACCTTCCCCGCTTATGCAAATGACACTGCAGAGATCGAGAAACTCAAGGCACAAATCCAGGAACTGGATCAGAGACTACGCATCCTTGACCGCAAACAGGAGATCGTCAACGAGGACGTCGCCGCCAAACAAAAAGCCGCACCGACCGTCACGGCCAGCGACAAAGGATTCGGGATCAAATCTGCCGATGGACAGTTCGAATACAAACTTCGCGGACTCATGCATTTTGATTACCGCAGCTTCGACGGCTCGGCACCGGCCGACACAATTTACGATGGTTTCCTTGCTCGCCGTATCCGACCCACCTTTGAAGGTACGGTATTCGGCAAATACGGTTTTCGCTTCACGCCGGAATTCGCTGAAAGCGGCGATGGTTCCGGGACCACGGGTATTACGCAAAACAAAACCCGTGTCATCGATGCGTATCTGGATACGCGCTTCGATCCCGCCTATTCGCTACGGTTCGGTAAATTCAAACCCTTCGTCGGCCTGGAACGCTTGCAAAGCGGCTCGGATATCAAATTCATCGAGCGTAGCTATGTCAGCAACAATATTCTGCCCAACCGGGATTTTGGTCTGTCGCTGTATGGCGAAGCGCTGGATAAAAAGCTGAACTACGCGGTCGGCTATTTCAACGGCGTCAGGGATGGCGGTGAAAACTTCACCACACAAGACGAAAACAATCACAAAGACTTTGCCGCCCGCGTGTTTACTACGCCCTTTGCCGGTAGTGACAGTGCGCTGGCTGGTTTAGGTGTGGGTATCGCGGGTACATGGAGTCAGGATTCCAACTCGAATTCGCTGGGTTCCTACAAAACTCCAGGACAAGCCTATAACTTTTTTGCGTACACCGGCGCCCGATCCAACGGCCGGCGCGAACGCATCGCACCACAAGCCTATTACTACACGGGTCCACTAGGTATCCTTGCCGAGTACGCGGCGGTGAAACAGGATATCAGCAAGACAGATGGCAGCTCCGCCACCAGCGTGACTAATAGTGCCTGGCAGATCGCAGGCTCTTATCTACTGACCGGTGAAGATGCGTCATTCAAAGGGGTCAAACCCTACAATCCGTTCAAATCGGGCGCCGAGGGCGGCTGGGGCGCTTTTGAACTCGTCGCTCGCTATCAGGAAAATAACATCGACCGTGACGCCGTTACCTTTGCCAACACCGCGAACGGCTATGCCCTGGGCGCCAAAACCTGGGGCGTTGGTCTGAATTGGTATCTGAATGAAGCCTCCCGTTTCTCGCTCAATGTCGAAAGAACGAAATTCTCCGATGTGAGAACAGGAACCGTCCTGCGAGGCGATACCGAAAACTTCGCCGTGGCCCGCTACCAGCTTGCTTTCTGATAGTGCTTCTTGTTTTCTGGTCGTTTAATCTCCTTTTCAACCGGCCTTCGGGCCGGTTTTTTTGTTTGCACAGTTCTAAGCGTCGGCGAATTTTTCATGACTAAAGCCAGCGGGTGCGCGACGAAAGACACTGGATCCCGGCCTGCGCCGGGATGACGGTTTTGGTATCAACAGCTTCTCAACTGTCATCCCGGCGCAGGCCGGGATCCAGTGTCTTGCGTTGTAGAAGATCAGCCTAAACCAGCATTGAGCATTGAGCATTGAGCATCGGGCGTGGGTTTGCAAGCTTCTCTGCCCCCCCCTAAAAGCCCAGAAGAATCACCCCCGCTTATTTGAATTTCAACTATCTAAATGCATAAAAATTCGTTTTCTTTATAACGAACCAATGGAATCATGGGCGCCCTTCAGACATAAAAGTCATGCCAAAGATTTCATGAACGCCAACAAAAGCGCGCTTTCCCGCCCATTTTCCGGCAACCGGGTGTTACCCGGATTTCAGCTGACGCTGGGATTTACCCTGTTTTATCTGTGCCTGATCGTGCTGTTCCCCTTGTCGGCGCTGCTCCTGAACACACTGTCGATGACCTGGGAAGCATTCTGGCAAACCGTGAGCTCGCCACGCGTGGTGGCTTCTTACCAACTCAGCTTCGGCGCGTCGCTGGCCGCCGCCTCAGTGAACGCCGTGTTTGGCACCATTCTCGCGTGGGTGCTGGTCCGCTATCAGTTCCCCGGGAAGAAACTGCTGGATGCCTTCGTTGATCTGCCCTTCGCCTTGCCCACCGCGGTGGCCGGTATTGCGTTGACCGCGCTGTATGCGGGCAATGGCTGGATAGGACAGCACCTCGCCAAATTCGACATCAAGGTTGCGTTCACGCCGCTGGGTGTGGCCGTCGCACTGGTCTTCATCGGGCTGCCCTTCGTGGTTCGTACGGTGCAGCCTGTGCTGGAGGACAGCGAAAAAGAACTGGAAGAAGCCGCGGCCTGCCTTGGTGCCGATCGCCTGCAAACCTTCTTGAAAGTGATTTTCCCGGCCATTTTTCCTGCAGTGCTGACCGGCTTTGCCCTGGCCTTTGCGCGCGCGCTGGGGGAATACGGCTCAGTGATTTTCATCGCCGGGAACATGCCGATGGTGTCCGAGATCACGCCGCTGCTGATCATCACCAAGCTGGAACAGTACGACTACCAAGGCGCCACCGCCATTGCGGTCGTGATGCTGGGCGCGTCGTTTGTCATGCTGCTCACGATCAATCTGTTGCAGACCTGGATGCGTAACAACAGCAGCAAGGAAAGAAAATGAGTACCACCCATCCTATCCATCCCGCACGACCCGCGGCCGCAGAGCCGCGTCGCATCGAGCCACCTTACCTTCCGGCCGCGACCACCGAACCGACCTGGGTGCGACTGTCGCTGATCGCCATCGCGCTGCTGTTCGCCGTTTTATTTTTACTGATCCCGCTGGCAGCGGTCTTCGTCGAAGCATTCAAAAAAGGCTGGGAAGCCTATGCCGTGGCCATCATCGATGAAGACGCACTCTCTGCGATACGCCTAACCTTGCTGACCGCTGCGATCGCTGTGCCGGCTAATCTGGTGTTTGGTGTTGCTGCGTCGTGGGCGATTGCTAAATTCAATTTTCGCGGTAAGAGTTTGTTATTGACGCTGATTGACTTGCCCTTCTCGGTATCTCCCGTGATTTCGGGTCTGATCTATGTACTGCTGTTTGGCGCACACGGCTGGTTCGGTGCCTGGCTGCTGGAGCACAACATCCAGATTCTGTTTGCGGTACCCGGTATTGTGTTGGCGACGATTTTCGTGACCTTTCCTTTCGTCGCACGCGAGCTGATCCCGCTGATGCAAACCCAGGGCAATGAAGAAGAGGAAGCCGCACTGGTGCTGGGTGCGTCCGGCTGGCGCACCTTCTGGCATGTGACCCTGCCCAATATCAAATGGGGTCTGCTGTATGGCGTCATTCTCTGCAACGCCCGCGCGATGGGCGAATTCGGCGCGGTCTCGGTGGTGTCGGGCCATATCCGTGGCGAGACCAACACCATGCCGCTGCAGGTTGAAATTCTTTACAACGAATACAACTTCGCTGCCGCATTTTCGGTCGCTTCGCTGCTCGCCTTGCTTGCGCTGGTGACGTTGGCACTCAAAACAATCGTTGAATCACGTCTGGATCACGGTGGCGACACCGGTCCTCAGGAGTATGCAAAATGAGTATCGAAGTCCGTCATATCGAAAAACGTTTTGGTGAATTCGTCGCGCTGGATAATGTCTCGCTCGAATTCCCCACCGGCGAACTGACTGCGCTGCTTGGTCCCTCCGGCTGCGGCAAAACCACGCTGTTACGCGTGATCGCCGGACTGGAACAAGCTGACAGCGGCACCGTCTTGCTGGACGGCAAAGACGCCTCGGTGCGTCATGTACGAGAGCGCCAGGTCGGCTTCGTTTTTCAGCACTACGCACTGTTCAAGCACATGAGCGTGTTTGACAATATCGCCTTCGGCCTGCGGGTCAAACCGCGCGCACTCCGACCCTCCGAAGAAAAAATCCGCGAGAAAGTCATGCGCCTGTTATCGCTGGTGCAGCTGGACTGGCTGGCGGACCGTTATCCTTCGCAGCTCTCCGGTGGCCAGCGTCAGCGCATCGCACTGGCGCGCGCACTGGCGGTCGAGCCCCGCGTGCTGCTGCTGGATGAACCCTTTGGTGCGCTTGATGCCAAGGTGCGGAAAGAATTGCGTCGCTGGCTGCGTCAGCTGCATGACGAACTGCACGTCACCAGTATTTTTGTCACGCACGATCAGGAAGAAGCACTCGAAGTCTCCGATCGTGTGGTGTTGATGAACAAAGGCAAAGTCGAACAACACGGTGCGCCTGATGATGTTTATAACCATCCTGCCTCGCCGTTTGTCTATGGCTTTCTGGGCAATGTGAATCTCTTCCATGGGCGCGTCCATGAAGGTGTGCTCAATGCCGACGGCGCCAGCCTTGCCGTGCCCGATCATGCACAAACCGTCGATGCACAGGCCATTGGCTATGTGCGGCCGCATGAACTGGATATTGATCGTTATGTACCGGGAACGCCTGACACTTCCGGCATCATCGCCCGCCTGAAACGCGCGTACGCCATCGGACCATTGGCTCAGCTGGAACTGGAACGTGACGACAATGGCAGCTTGATCGAAGCCGTGCTTCCCAGTGAGCGCTTCGCCGCCCTGCAACTGAAAGAGGGCGATACGGTCCTCGTCAGACCGCGCAAGGTCCGGGTGTTTTTTGATCAGGCTGCCTGAACAGACTGAAGACCGAATGAAATCACACTAAAAAACCATGAACTTCCAGCAGCTCAGATCCATTCGTGAAACCGTTCGTCAGAACTTCAACCTGACCGATGTGGCCAATGTGTTGTTCACCTCGCAACCGGGCGTCAGCCGGCAGATTCGTGAACTCGAGGAAGAACTCGGCATTGATATTTTCGAACGTAATGGCAAGCGAGTGACGGGCCTGACCGAGCCCGGCAAAGACGTGCTGCCTATCATTGAGCGGCTGCTGCAGGAAGCCGAAAACCTGCATCAGGTCGGTCAGGAGTACTCAGGAAAATCTGCCGGCACACTGGTCATTGCGACGACCCACACGCAGGCGCGCTATGTCTTGCCTCAGGTCGTGCAGGAATTCCGTCAGTCTTTCCCGGAGGTGCGCATTTCTCTGCGACAGAGTTCACCTGAACATATTGCGGAATGGGTGTTGTCCGGCAAAGCCGATATTGGTCTGGCCACCGAAGGCCTGAAACAATTCGATGGTCTGACCTCCTTCCCCTGCTACAACTGGCACCACGTTGTCGTACTGCCTGAACAGCACCCCTTGCTGGAAAAAACCAGACTCAGTCTCGACGACCTGGCTGCCTGGCCGCTGATCACCTACGACCAGGGTTTCACTGGCCGTAGTCACATCGACGAGGCTTTTTCAGAAAAAAATATCATTCCTGATATCGTGCTCACGGCCATGGACTCCGATGTGATCCAGCAATATGTGTCGCTTGGTCTGGGCGTGGGTATCGTCGCCTCGATGGCAGCCGATGAGAATCTCAAACCCGGCCTGATGTCCCTCACTGCAAAGCATTTGTTTGCGCCGAACACCACGCGCGTGGCTGTACGTACAGGTGCCTTCCTGCGCCAATACCTGATTGATTTTATTTTGCGGCTCGCACCGTCACTGACAGCTGAACAATTAGCTTCTGGCTCCCGAACTGCGCCTAAGTAATTTCATCATTCATTGGATACAAAGGAATCACCGTCTTGGTCATTTTCTTCTGCTGTATCAATGGCAGACAGCGTTTGTCATCCTGATAAATCGATACGCAATCCAGACACTGAAAGCACTCGCTGTAGTTAATTTGTCCGGTCGGCGCGATGGCCTGATATTCACACCGGTGGCGACAAGACTGGCAGGGGGTACCGCAAGCCTCACGACGAGGAATCCAGGACCAGCGCTGCAGAAAATTAACCGAGGCCAGCGCCGCACCCAGCGGGCAGATATAGCGGCAATAGCCACGGTAAACAAAAACACCGAGCAATAGACAGGCAACAGCCCAGGCAACATACGGCCAGTCGCGCTGAAAGTAAAAGCTGATGGCTGTTTTAAACGGCTCGATCTCGACCGCTTTCTCAGCAAAACTCGGCGCAATGAACAGCGACCCCAGCAGTGTGGCCAGCACCCCATATTTCACCCACTTCAGCTTCGCATCCCAGGCTGCACGCAGACGTTTCTGGCGGAGCCCAATCGCATTGGCGACCAGGCTGATAAGTTCTTGCAGTGCGCCGAAAGGACACAGCCAGCCACAAAACGTGCCACGGCCCCAAACGAGCAAGGTCACCCCGGTAAATATCCAGAGCATGACCGTCATCGGATCATTCATCAAAAAACTCAAATCGCCGCCCGAGGTCAGCGATTCGAGCGCCGCGGTGACATTGACAATCGTTAGCTGACCCTGCGCATACCATCCGATGAAAACCAGCGTGAACAAGAGATAGGCCGTGCGCAGCATACGGAAACGTCGGCTATTGGCACTGACACGTTTCTGCGCAATCAGCCCCATAGTTAGAACGCACAAGCCTGTCAGTAAAATCGCTATATCCATCCAGCGTGACTGCCAGAGACTGATCCATTCCCTTCGGGCTTCCTCATCGTCCGACAGGTAGGACGCCGCACTGTCGGTCGCAGTCACCACTCGGGGTACGGGACTCTGCCCGGACTCGGAGGGTCCGGTGGTTGTTGACAGCGGATCTTCACCCGACGCCCTGACTGCTTCCTTGACTGCTTCCTTGACTGGCTCCTTGACCGATTCCTTGACCGCTCCGTTACCAGCGTCCATGCCGGAATCCTTACCCGATGCTTTACCGGAGGCGTCAGCCGTCGCGCTATTGTTGAATGCACCCTCTGCGAGCCTGCGTTTATCTGTGGCGACGGTCGCATTGCCTGATTTAGCTTGCTCTGTCCATGTTGAATCCGACGGGTTCGATGGCTGATTTTTTGCCGATGCCGGTCGGGAATCACTGTCGGACGCCGCGCCGTTCACTTCATTGTCTGCGAACCGCGCCTCAAAATTCTCAGCAATGTTTATTTTCAGTTTCACGAACGCCACCTTGGCCGCCGCAGTCATGATGGTGCGATTCATCGCCTTCACGGAAATCGTACCCCGGTGCACACCGCGCAAATAAGCCGTATGCTCATTACGCGACGGTGTATCGGTGGATTTCTGAATCTCGATATGATGTTTAACGCTCAGTCCCTTGTACTGCGCCGCAAACTCTGTCAGCTTGGAAGTACCGTAGGCATCGAGAAAAATAGGTTCTTTATGGTCGATTAGTCGGGCACTTAAAAAACGTCCCGCAAGGTCGATCACCACCAGAATGTTGACGGGCTTGCCGCTGTAAGCCCTGACCATAACAATATCATTCGATTCAAATACATAGGCCCGGAGCTCAGGCTTGCTGTCGGGTGATTCCGGATTTTTGAAAAACAGGGGATAAACCGGCAGGTCCGCATGCATCTCACCAACGACATATTGGTCCTCGAATAATTTTTCGAGATCGTCCTTCTGCAACATGCCGGCATGCGCCTGCGAGAAAACAGCCGATAAAACCAGCACGGCTACCCCGAGAACTCGAATCAGGTAATGACTCATTTTTATAGTTTTTGGAAAATACAGGCGTCGCGCAGTCTACCCCAGCCACCCGAGGCGCACCACCCAAAGAGCTTATTCTTTTAAAAACTTTTACTGAAATGAGCTTAGTACTCTTGCTCTATATAATATAAAAGCTAGAACATTACGCAGATTATCGGGACAAAGTAACGCGCACCCGTTTTGTCAACCTACCTGAATCTGCCATCCACCCTTACAGATATTTTTTGGAGAAAACCATTTGAAAAACCTCATTACTTCCCTCTTTGTATTTTGCTTGTGTCAGGTCGCATACGCGGCCAGCTTCGATTGCAACAAAGCCGCTTCAAAAAGCGAAAAACAGATTTGCTCGACACCTGAACTATCCAAACTGGATGAAGAGCTCGCCAGTATCTTCGACAGCGCTAAAAATCAACTGTCGCCGGAATCCCAAAAATTATTTACAAACGGACAGCGAGCGTGGCTGAAATTTCATTCTTCATATTGCTTCTTTGACCAATCAGCCAAACCAGCTGACAAGGCCTCATCAAGAGAATGTCAGATTCAGGAATACAAATCCCGTATCGAATCGCTCCAACAAACAGGCACACTGGTCTATGACCTGAAGATATTTCCGTACTTTCAGGGTGCTTTTCATGTCAACCCGAAAGCGGAATGGCGGAACATTTCCTACGACCGCAGAGAAGTCTTTCTTTTTGACGGCTCATCACCGCTTGCGACGACGCTGAATGCGATCATCAAGCCACGCGCCACCGTCGAGACAGGCAACACCGAAAGCACTAACGAGACAAATCTCGTGCTGGAGCAATGGAGTACTGATCTGATCCTGATTAAAGAGACTTACGATGCCTCAGGCGGCGCGCATCCGGTGTCTGGCACTAATTTCAACTATTTTTCAAAAAGTTTGAAACGGATGGTAAAAATCGGCGACGTGTTCAGTTCGCCGCAATGGAAAGAACAGGCGAAAAAAACAGCAAAGCAGCATTTTAAAAAGCAGGGTGTCGACACTGCGGACGATATTGAAATTTACGCTGAATCCAAAGACGCATTTGCCTATTCAGTATCGCCGAGCGGTTTTTTTATCGATGGATTTCTTTCCTACGCCGAGAGAGCAGTCGATGGTGTGGATATGAGCTGGAAAGCCTTCGGCAAATATCTTACGCCGTTGGGGCAGGAACTATCGCGTGGAAAAAACCGCTGAGGTGAGCACTCAGCGCCAACCCTTCGAGCAGGGACGGACGGTGCAGTGCTGTTGCACTGGTTCTGGTAAATTGTTCTCGGTGTCGCTTGTCGGGTGTTGGCACCGGCAAGCGGCGTGCCCGAAGATTGTGAAAATGGCAAATATCTGCAGAGCGAATTAATCGGATACAGCTCCCTCCGGCAGCTTGAAACGGGAGCCTGAGTCACGAAGGCTGGATAGACAGGCGGGTCATGAGCACTTCATCTGAGGACAACAAGCTACTGACCAGGTTACTGGAGCGTTTGCTCAGGCTATTTTTTGTCCGAGGCGAAAAATACGTGGGCGAATTCAAACAAGGTCGATACCACGGCAACGGGATCATGACCTATGACGACGGCGAGAAATACGTCGGCGAATACCTGGAAGGCAACCGGCACGGACAAGGCACTTACGTCTTCGGTAACGGCGACAAATACATCGGCGATTACAAGAACGGCATCCGGCACGGACAGGGTATCTACAGCGCGGTCGATGGCAAGCGCTATGTCGGTCACTTCGATAATGGCATTCCCAGCGGTTATGGCGCCGAGGTTTTCCCTAACGGCAAAAAGTACGTCGGCGAATTCAAGGAAGGCAAGCCGTTTGGCCAGGGTATTCATACCTGGCCCGATGGTGCGACGTACTTCGGTGATCTGAGAAATGGTCTACCGAATGGCAACGGCACCTTTATTTCTGCTTGCGGTAAAAAATACGTCGGTGAGTTCAAGCAAGGAAAAAAGCACGGCAAAGGCGCATTCACCTGGGCTTGCGGCGACCGCTACGTTGGCGACTACAAAGACAACAAGCGGCACGGCCAAGGCATTGAGATCTACGTCGATGGGGACAAGTATGCCGGCGGCTGGAGCCATGATTTTTTTCATGGCCACGGCACCTATACCTGGTCAGACGGGGCGAGTTATGTCGGCGAATGGAACGAAGGAAAATTCCACGGCTTCGGCATCCTGACCAATGCAGACGGAACCCGGCAGGAGGGATTCTGGGATGATGACCGCTTCATCGGCGAGCATCCCGATGCATTGCCGGCGCCGCGCCTGAAACTGGTGTCTCATGCAAGCAGTGCGAGCGGGTAAAATCATTCTGCCGCTGCGCGCTACAATGCGGTGCCCATCACGGTGCAATACCCCCAAATAGCTTTATATGCGCATCAAATCAAAGAAAAATATCATTGCACTTGCCTGCTGTCTGACGATGTTGAACCCTGCAACTATCCATGCCAAAAGTTTGTTTGGTGATTACTCATGTAGTGACTGGGGAAAGTTAGAGAGTGCGCCAAAGAAGTTATGGGCCAATGCATTTTTTGCTCCGCTGAGTCTGACTTTCAAGGGCATCAAAAAAACAAATAAAGATCATTACAACGACGATCCAAATTCTTACGAAATCGCAATCGACAGCATTAATGGCTTTTGCGAATCCCATCCCGATAGTGATGTGAATTCGGGCGCTGCGAACTACCTGAAAATCTTGTCAGGCGACTGAACTGCCTAATCATCTTGATAATTTCAAGGCGATATAAGAAGCTGCTGATCTACGTCGCTGGCTGAAAACTCCGTTTACCAGAAGCTCTCAAATACTTTGTCGCTCTTTTGTGGTAGCATCCGTCGAAATGATTCAACTTATCGACTTATAGTCCATGTCAACGATGAAAACCTTGACCCTCGACGATGTCGCAAAGACCTTTCGCGCTTGCGAAAGTCTCTTTCACGCCTTGGGTGACCCTGCGCGGCAGCAAATTATTTTGCTTCTAGCCCAACACGAGCGTTTGAACGTGAACCAAATTACCGAACTGATGCATCTCGCTCGCCCTTCGATTTCTCACCATTTGAAGGTTCTAAAAGATGCTGGAATGGTAACTCTGACCAGAGAGTCCCGGGAAAACTTCTACAGCCTGCTGTGGGATGAGCCCATCGGTCGCCTGAAATTACTCATCGAACAGAGTGACATTGTCTGCCGCTGAACATTTTTTCACCAATCCGTCGATATGTTTCGACTTATAACCCAAAGGAAAAGTATGTCGAATAAAAAACCAACCGCGCTGATCACTGGCGCCTCCAGTGGCATTGGCAAAGCGCTTTGCGAGGAATTCGCCAGGGACGGTTACGACCTGATTCTGACGGCTCGCAGTGTAGAAACAATGCAGCATCAACGAACAGCCCTGGAACAACGGTATGGCATCCGCGTAACTGTGATTGGGGCAGACCTCGAGACTTCATCCGGCGCAGAGAAATTGCACAGTGATGCCAAAGCAAGCGGCGTCGTTCTGAACGTCCTGGTCAACAACGCGGGTTATGGCACCTTCGGTGAATTCAAAGACACCCCGTTATCTGCGACGCTGGGCATGATGCAGCTCAATATGAATAGCGTGATCATACTCAGTAAATTATTTTTACCGGATCTGCTGGCAACTAAAGGAAAGTTACTTAACGTCGCCTCCACTGCCGCATTTCAACCGGGTCCGTTTATGGCGGTGTACTACGCCACAAAAAGCTTTGTACTGTATTTTTCAGAAGGACTGGCGTGCGAACTTGAAGGAACCGGCGTTACTGTCACCGCCTTGTGCCCCGGACCCACGATATCGGGTTTTCAGGATCGAGCCGTGATGCAAAATTCTGCGCTGGTGAAAAATAAAAGATTGCCGAGCTCAGAGTCTGTCGCAGCTTCCGGCTATCAAGCGATGAAGCGCGGCAAGCGCGTTCATATCACCGGTTTCGTGAACAACATCCTGGCGCTAAGCATACGTTTCACGCCCCGTAATTGGGTGACTGCCCTGCTCAAGCAGATGACCAAGCCTGTTTGATCTTTCTCTGACGATTTGCCTGCACCTGAGGGCGCAAGAAAATCTTACTTTGCTGGAGTCAATATGAAATTTCTAGAAGCAATGTGGCCCTATTTTCAAGGCGAAAAGCTGGAAGCGCTTGTATTCATTTTACCCATCGGACTTTTGTGCATGGTGTTCGGTGTCTGGCTGCTATCCGAGGCCCAACCCGGATTCGCCAGAGGCGTAGCCATACCATTCGTGGGCATGGGACTGGTCATCGCAATCATTGGTGGCACAGTGGGTTTTCGAACACCAGCGCAGGTTGCACAAATCGAGCAGGCCTATCTGGTGAATCCAGCTGACACGCTAAAAGAAGAAGGCATTCGAATGAAGAAAGTTAATGACGCCTGGCACTGGTACCTCGCCATCTGGGTCATCTTTGTCATTCTGGGACTCGGCTTAAGACTTTTAACCCATTCAGATATCTTGCGCGGCTTTGGCATTGCGCTTGTATTCTTTGCCGGAGTCGGCCTGATGATCGATGGCTTCGCTGATCGACGCGCTCGTAGTTATAGCGATGTCATTTACAAACTAAGCAGAGCCAACCAGGGAAATACTGATTACTGATGCGCTCTTTTACATACCATCTCCTTGGGCCGCTGGTGCTGGGACTGGTCCTTTTTACCCTGCCGGTATCCAATGCGCTGGCTGGCCGGTCGGTGTGGTGACGACATCAGGCGAATCGACGAGGCACTCAAAAACCAATACGGCGGCTCCGGGGCCTGGTGGGAATGGTTCGCCTGTCCGGTATGCCTTGGCAGCGAATTGAAGAAGGATGCCGTGGTCACCAAGGCGCAAGTCCGGAAGATCAGCAGCAAGCGCAATCTCGCTTCATTGCTGGAGCGAGACAAGCAAGAATTGATGTGCGTCAAACTTCTTGAGGGCCCGAAACGCATGTTAAGAATTAACTGAGACAAAATCTCAGAAGTTTTTTGCACGCCGCGGACCGATTTCAGTACTCACCGCCTCTTAGCCATTGTCGGTAGCGCAATCAGGCATGGCGCACCACGAGATGAGTTCGACAATGGCCAGGTCCGCGAATATCTGATTGGCCCTAAGGGCCTTGAATCTGAAGGCTCAAAGGAAAATAACAAGACGAGTAAAGCCTCGTCTGATTAGTCGTTCTTGCCAATTTCGGCAGAAAAACCAAGGAGACTTTCATGAAAAATCGCTCACTACTGTCAACTATGGCCATTGCT
>JBILCO010000132.1:0-6189 GCA_044353075.1 Burkholderiaceae bacterium | reverse complement strand
CAGAATCTTAGATAAAAACATCATGCTGGACGAGAAAAACATGAACAGCGCAGAAAGAATGATTCTCCCGTTTCGGGTTTGCCAGATGCTGATCAGAAATTCTTTGAAGGACATGTTTTGTAAGATGGATGTTAGAAACGATGAGCGTCGATAAATGTTCGATCGCACCATGTAAATGCAATTAACCATTCAGGATGGAGAAATCTGGTTGCAGGATGCCCATCAGCCTGTACAGATTTTTATTGAAAATCTGCTCGGTGATCTGCAACAATAGTTGCGTGGAAAAGTAAGGTCAACTATCGATGCTTATTTTTGCGAGGCCTTGCTTTTCTCAGATGGGGAAACTGACCCCCACACGCGTTCCCTGTCCTGGTGTCTTGTCCTCGACAGTTAACGTGGCGTCATGCTGATTGGCGATCTCCTTCACAATCGCCAGTCCCAGACCACTGCCTGAGGATTCCTTGCGCAGGACGCGATAATAAGGAATAAAAATTCGTTCCTTCTCGATTTCCGGTATTGCCTCGCCGTCATTCTCGACCACCAGTTCCAGACGCTCGGATGAGGGCCGTACTATCAAGTGAATGGTACCCGGTGCAACCCCGTGGTTGGATGCATTTTCCAGAAGATTTTGTGTCAGCCGTTCGATCTGGCTTTTGTCAGCCAGAATCTTGGCCTGGGTTTGTCCGTCGAACTCGATGTGTTGCTGGCGCTCTTCCAGCAAGGGCTGCATTAATGCGGCGACCTCCTGGCAGATGTCCGACAGGCAAACGGTCTCTTTATTTGCGGAATCCTCACCCGAATTAATCCGACTGAATACCAGTAATTGCTCGGCCAGCTTGGTTGCGCGACGCGAGGCCTTAAGCGCACTTTCCAGACAGGCTTGTGTTTCAACGGCTGAGTCAGCCCGCAAGGCATTTTGCAAATGCAACTGAACGGCGGCAATCGGTGTGCGTAACTCATGCGCTGCCGAGTCAATGAACCGCTGCTCTCGCCAGAAAGCTTCCCTTACTTTTTTCAGAAGGGCATTGATGCCTTTGATGACCGGCTCGATTTCAATGGGCATGTAACGGGCCACAATCGGCGCGTCTGACGTTGGATCACGCGAGGCAATAATGTGCGACAAGGTCTCAACGGCCCGAATACTTTTCATCGCCAGCATGTTGACAATCACCATCAAAATCAAACCACCGATCAGGAGCGGCAAGACGATACCGATGCTGATATCTTTTGAAATTCCGGTGCGTACATCATCGCGTTCGCCGACTACAATCCAGATTGAACCCGACTCCAGCATGAACACCTGCCAAAGAAAACCCTTGGCTTCTGTCGTCTGAAAACCGGGCCTGAGTGTTCCCAATCGCTGATCGGGTGCGTACTGAGATTTTGCCAGCAGCTCACCCTCGCTATTCCACACCTGAAAGACCAATTCATTTTCGTAAGGATGGCCAAGCTCAGGTGCATGGTCATTCCCGGGTTGTTCCAGTTCCGGCGGAAGCTTGATGATGATGGGTTTACTCAGCGTCGCCTGCTCAAGTTGACGGGCGACCAGCGCTTCCAGCACACGCGCCGAGGTCGCGAGACGAGCGCTGAAAACCTGCTGAATTTCGTGTTGACTGACCTCTTTGGCGACCCATCCGACGGCGCCCAAAATCAGCAGCATCGCGGCCAGAATACCGAGAAGAATTTGTTTACGACTTGAGTAGCGGGTGTTCATGGCGTGACCGTACCCAACCGGTAACCGATACCCCGGATGGTCTTGATAATGTCGGGAGCAATTTTTTTGCGCAAGTGGTGAACATGCACATCAATGGCATTGCTCTCGGTACTTTCGCCCCAGCCATACAGGGCATCTTCGATTTGCGATCGCGTATAGACTCGCTGCGGATTTTCCACCAGAAGACGCAGCAGCATCCACTCCCTACGGGGCAGATCGACCGCTTGTCCTTGCCAGGCGACGCTCATGGCATTCAGATCAAGCGAGAGTCTGCCATGCTCCAGCAGATGATTCGCACTACTCATTCTGCGACGTTCCAGCACCCTGACACGCGCGAGCAGCTCATCGAGTTCGAAGGGCTTGGTCAGATAATCATCCGCACCGAGATCAAGGCCCTTGACACGATCCTTGATACCGTCGCGCGCAGACAGAATCAGCACGCTGACCGGCGACCCGCCCTGCCGAAGATGGCCGAGGATGTCGAAGCCATCTTTTCCCGGCAGGCCCAGATCAAGAATGATCAGATCGAATGCCTCTGTGTCGAGGAGACGCTGCGCCTGCCCACCATCCGCGCACCATTCCACGCGATGATGCAACCTGCCCAGCGCAAGCTGCAGCCCCGATGCGATCAGAACATCATCTTCAACCACCAGAATCTTCAATCAGTCTCCCTACCCTGCTTCGTTCTATTTTTTCTTTTCAGCGATCTTTTCCAGCAATTGCTCAATTTCCCCACGGCGACCTTCGTCAGCTGCCTCTCGTCCCGGACGAGGCGCGGCTTTGAGGGCTTTTTTCAGTGCCTGTTCGGCGCCGGCAAAGTCACCGCTTTTGAACAGAAAATCACCATAGAAAAAATTCGGATCAATGCCATCAGGATTGGCCGCCAGACCTTTCTTGAGGAACTCCAGTGCCTTTTTATTATCCCCAAAACCGATCGGCCACCCGGGCACCTGATAATACAGCGATCCCAGACTCGTGAATGCCGATCCGTCGAGCGCTGACGGTTTGATCTCGATTGCACGTTCAAAGGATTTCTTGGCATTTTTTACATTGCCCAGTGCACCCAGACCACCGCGCGCGCCTGCATACGACGCTTCAATGATGCCATACCAGATCAGAACTTCCGGATCATTTTGCGCTTTTGACGCAGCCTCCTCGGCAGTTTTCAGCAGCGCCGAAAATTTTTGTTCCTGTTGATTTTTAGGCTGTTTGTATTTGATCTCAGCCCAGTCCTGCTGCAGGCGGACGACCTCCGGGTTGACCGCCAGCGCGGCGGAAGTCGCCAGGGCAAGAAGAAGGGTAAGCAATGACTTGAACATGAAGAACCTCACGATTTGGATGATATGGAAGACCATGCCTGACGAATCACCGGCAGCTGCTTGCGCAGCGACTGACTGACGGCGCCAGGGAAAATTTGATTAATTTTTGCAAACAGCTTCTCGGGAAAACCAACGCGATACTCTGTTTGATGCCGGGACAGGAACCAAAGGAACTGACGCGCGACTTCGGCAGGATCATCCTCTACGGTGCCCAGCTGCTGATTGAGACGAGTGACCTCAGTCGTATTGATGTCCGTTTTCGTCGCCCGGGGAGAGAACAACCGTACACGGACGGTGGTGTCAGCCAGTTCGCGCCCCAGGGCTTCGGTAAATCCTCGCAGACCGAATTTCGTGGCAGAGTAAGTCGCGAATCCAGGATAGCCAATGTAGGAAAATGCTGATCCGATATTGATAATCTGCGCATCGGACTCTCGCAGCATCAGCGGCAGCAGCTGCTGTGAAAGCTGAATCGGCGCCAGCAAGTTCACCGCGAGTAATGTCTCCATCATCGCCGGACGCTGATGCTCGAACGCAGAAAAGTCGCTGACGCCGGCATTGTTGATCAATACATTGATTCCGCCTGCTGCTTCAACGGTGCTGGCGACTTCAGTGCGGAAACCTGCATCGGCGATATCTCCCGCCAACAAGGTCACCTTCGTGCCACGCACCATCGAGGCCACACCATCGAGCGCTTTTCTGTCGCGCCCCAGCAAAAAAAGTCGCTCCGCCTGATCTGACAAGGCCAATGCGATTGCCTTGCCAATACCGCGCGAGGCGCCCGTCAACAACACACGATTTCTTCTGACGTCGGACATGTCCGCTCCTGTGAATTACTTCGTTGTCGGCAGCGAAAGAAAGACATCGCCATACAGCCGATAAAAACGTCGCGCACAGTGAAGAATGTCATGCTGATCGGCTGGCTGATCGACCTTGTTCATCAGATTCTCAAAAAACTGCACATGACTCTGATCAAGACTGCCGTGCGAGTTCAGATAGCTGAAGGCACTGTCAGGCAGGCTCAGTGACGTTTGAATGGCCGCTGCGGCGTTCGTTGCCAATGCAACGCTGGTCCCTTCCAGCACCAGTACCATGCCGAAGAAGCCAAGCGGATTGCCGCGATCAATCTGATGATAGGCGTAGGCGACCATCATTTCGGTCTCGAAGTGCGGTACCGCCTGACGAACCTTTTCAGCGTCCTCGCCGCAGGCATGGATGTCATTGAGTATCCATTCATCATGGCCGAGTTCTTCTTCAATGTATTCCGCGATCGCCTCTTGCAGCCAGTAGTGCGAGTTCGTCAATCGTGAGCCGCATGCCATCAGCAGCGGTACCGTGTGTCTGACGTGGTGGTAGGCCTGCCCGAGAAAAGCCGCATATTGCGCCCTGCTGATGTCACCTCGCAGGGCTTGCTGAATGACAGGAATACTCGTCAGCTGCAAGCGCTCTTGTTGTGTTTCATTGACCAGACGTTGATAAAAACCGGACATGCAGGATCCCCTTAAAGATGAGTCAAATTTGAGTGAGTGATCGATAAAATTCGATGATTTGGTCGCGGCGTGGCCGACCATTCGCGGTCAGCAGTCCATCGCTCACTGAGAACGGCTTGTCCAATGCATGCCATCGTCCTATCTGAGCGTAATCGGGCAATAATTGATTGGCGTGATCGACCACCGTCTGCAGCGTCGATACCGAGATATACGAGCCACTGGGCACGATCAGCGCAGAGAGCTGCGACTGTGCCTCACCGTACACCATGACTTGCGCTATTTCCGGAAAGCTCTGCAATACGGACTCGGGCCATTCCGGCGACACATTTCGACCGAAACTGGTAATCAAGACGTTTTTCTTTCGACCCGTGACGTAGAGGAAGCCGTCGTTATCGATCTCGCCCAAATCGCCCGTCGCAAACCAGGCGGTATCGGGCTGACTGATCTCGATCTCGCCATCGCCAGCGATCCGTATCGACTGGTGTGCAAGCGGTTTGCCGACACTGCCCACACGTTCAGCTTCGGGCGTATTCAAGGCGACGACCGAGCAAGCTTCCGACAAACCATAGCCCTCGTAGACCGGCAAACCAATTTGTCTGGCTTCATGAATCAGACTGGGCGCAACCTTACCGCCACCAACGGCAACAAACTTCAGGCGCTTAAGTGAATCGCCCGAGCTTTTCAGCTCAAAGAGAATGTCGCGCAACATCTGCGGAAGCAAGATAATGCTTTCCGCTTCACTGGCGTCGATTGCTTCGATCGCTTTTTTCGGATGGAAGCCCGATGAGCCGCTAAGGCCAACGTCACTCAGGGATGGCAAAATAATGGCAGCGCCGAGATTCAGGCCGGTGTAAAGACCCGCCACATTTTCCAGAAGCACCGACATCGGCAGCATCGCCAAATGGCGCGTCAAACCCAGCGACTGCAAGGCCTTTGACAAGGACGCCGCCACCTGCCACTGCTGGTCGGCACTCAGTGAAATACCTTTGGGATTACCCGTGCTGCCTGAGGTGAACGTGAGCTTGGATCCGGGTAGAAAAGGGGGCGCTGGCAGCGCTATAACTTCCCTGGCACAAAGGATCAGTGACGTCGCCTCGGAAAGCACAGTTTTGACAACAAAGCCCGCCGCTTCCAGTGCAGGTGGCAACATCGGTGCAATCACAGCCTGCACCTGATACGTCATCAATAATTGACCGATCTGACCGGGCGTAAAAAATCCGGGCACGGGTATGGACACCATACCCGCCTGTTGCAATGCGAGGTCGGCCATAGCCCAGTCACAGGAGTTATCAGCATACAGACCCACCAGACTGCCGCGCGGCAGCTGCTCAATCAGACAGGCCGACAGATCCCCGATCGCCTTCGTCAATCCAGTGCCAGCGAGCGTGTGTCCGTTCAGATCGCCGAGCCATGCGTTGGTATTCATGGCGTTACGCATAGAAATGTGCATAGGCGGCGTCGACGTCACCGAACATCACTTCGGGACAGGCATCGTAGTAAGTACCCCACAATACCTGCCCGCCATTCAGGCGGCTGGGGTCGGCTGATGCGATCACGGTCGGTTTGTAATCGAATTTCGCAAATGAATTGAACAAACTTCGCGTGCCGGTAAAAACAATCCAGCGCACATGACGGGCCCGCAGGAAAGGTGCAAGATGCAGAATCAGTG
>JBILCO010000131.1:0-6209 GCA_044353075.1 Burkholderiaceae bacterium | reverse complement strand
AAGGCTCAAAGGAAAATAACAAGACGAGTAAAGCCTCGTCTGATTAGTCGTTCTTGCCAATTTCGG
The DNA here is from genome assembly GCA_044353075.1 of Burkholderiaceae bacterium. Classification (GTDB taxonomy): domain Bacteria; phylum Pseudomonadota; class Gammaproteobacteria; order Burkholderiales; family Burkholderiaceae_D; genus Pernthalerella. The sequence goes on along the minus strand of JBILCO010000131.1, from coordinate 6,143 downwards.
CAGAAAAACCAAGGAGACTTTCATGAAAAATCGCTCACTACTGTCAACTATGGCCATTGCTTCTGCACTGGCGCTTTCCGGTACAGCCGCTCAGGCAGGCTGCGGACCGAAATGCAAGGGCAAGTGCAACGCGTCAGGGATGTCAAAATGCGGACCCACGTGGGGTAAATCCTGTGCTGCCAAAGCTGGCCAGAAATGCCGCGCAAAAAATGCAAAAAAATGTGCGCCCAAATGCGCACCCAAATGCGCCGGCAAATAAGGAATAGCCCATGAAAAATTTGTCACGTATCTCGGCGATGGCGATTACCTCAGCACTGGCGGCGACATCCGCCTGGGCTGCTGGTTGTTCGCCCAAGTGTCGCTCGAAATGTGCGCCGGCAGCGACTCGGTGCGCACCGAAGTGCGGTGCACGATGTGGCGCAGCGGCTGATCCCAAACTCATCAAACGGCCGGCAGGCTATCGGCCCAATTACTCATCCACGCCCGAGACCATCACTGCCGGCGGTAAGCTGTTCAGATCTACCTCGCTCTCGAGCAACGGCATGTCGTGTGCTTCCTGCCATGAAGGCGGCATGAGTTATCAATCATCCTTTGCAAAGCCCTTCCCTCACAAGATGGCCATGGCGGCTGAAACCTATGGGGTGAAGCAACTTCATCTCGACGAAGCTATACAAGTCTGCATGGTCGGGCCGATGGCAGCCAAGCCACTACCCTGGAAATCCCCAGAATTGGCTAATCTGGTGGCCTTTATGGAAATGGAACATAAAAAATTCGGCAAATGAACGCTGAGTACTCATCCGCCGATGGCAAGGCAGCGGCCAGGACGGCGCTGCCAAATTCTTTGATTGAGACATTTCTCGAACTGGACTCGGCGCTGAGAGACTCATCCATCAATCTCATTGATGTACTGACCGACAGGTCACCCGCGCAGCGAGCGGACATCCCGGTCGACGAGACGCGGCATTTTCCGGACGATGATGTATTTGATTCTGTAACGGGTGCTCAGTATTTCCTTCACCGACATGCAGCAGGGAACACCCCAGCATCGGTTCATATTCATTTGTTTCAGCGTTGGACACCCTCAGAGCTGCAATTGCAGGGGCCCGAAACGATCACCACCCATCTGGCTGCGTTGGAGCTCAATACGCTTGGCGAGCCGCAGGCCTGGTTCGCAGTCAACCAGTGGGTTGTTGGCGACTACTGGCAACCGGCCGATGACACCATCCGGCTGTTCAGCGACTGGGAAATCACCACCCCTGATGAAGGGAGAGGAAAAAATATTCCGGAGATTTGCCATCAATGGCTGGCGGCCTATCTGAAGCTGAATCTGTCTGCGACTATCTCACCGCTACTGCGAGAACGCGATGCATTACTTGACAGGCTCGTTGATTCGAATCCCGACGCGAATGTACTGGAAGACAAATCGCACGAGATACTGAGCTACCAAGGGATAGATTTCAATTCTCAGTTAGATGCCTGGAAGCGTGCGCTTCAAGTGTCAGGCGCACTACTATGATGGCTGGGTGAAGAAAGACATCCATGTCTTAATCGTCGGCAAAAATGAGGATGATCATGGCTGAACAAGCAGTGGTAGTGGAACTCGTGCAGCAGAAGGATTACCGGTTTACCGTTAATTTCGGTAGAGACATGCCGTCACTCGTAGCCGACGAGCCACCGCCACTCGGCTCCGGTCAGGGACCGTCACCGATGCAGTTATTGTGCGCTGCTGTCGGCAACTGCCTCGCTGACTCGCTGCTGTTTGCCTTCAGAAAATACAAACAAACGCCGGAACCGTTGAGCGCGACTGTCTCGGCAATCACCGGGCGCAACGCCGAAAACCGCTTGCGCGTGACGTCAATGGCAGCACGCCTGCAGCTGGGTGTCGTTGGCAGCGAACTCGAACATCTGGATCGCGTGCTCAGCCAGTTCGAGAGCTTCTGCACCGTTACACAAAGCGTGGGGCTGGGTATCGCGATAAGCACCGAAGTCTATGATGCTGAGGGAAAGCGACTGAAATGAATACCCCAGCCTCATGCACGCCGATATCAGACTCACGCCTGAAGGCTCTCTAACCATTACACGGTTTCTGAGTGTAGATTCGTGGTGCGAACAAAGCGAAGAAGCGCCCTGAACTTCGTCACTCAACCTGTGAGCCAGCGCATTGGCACAATAACCAACGCAGGGAACAGCACCAGTAGCAGCAGCACAGCGTAAAGCGCGCCAATGAAGGGCAGCACGCCACGCGTTACCTGGTCCATACTCATGCGACCAACACCGGCAGTGACATTGAGCACCACACCCACAGGCGGCGTGATCAGTCCAATGGCGCAGTTCATGATGAAGAGCACACCGAAGTAAACCGGATCGATACCTGCAGCCTTCACTACCGGCATGAGCACCGGGGACATGATCAAAATTGTTGGCGTCATGTCCAATGTCGTTCCGACAGCGATCAGCAGCACCATGATAGCCAGAAGCAGCAGTGTCTTGTGCTCCATCAGGGGTTGCAAAAGATCGACCATTTTTCCGGGCAGGTCTGCGACCGTAATAAGCCAGGCCGACACCATGGCTGCGGCGACCAAAAACATAATCACGGCGGTGGTCTTGGCTGCGCTGGCAAAGACCTCGTATAGCTGCGCCGGCTTCAGCTCACGGTAAACGACTGTGGCAACAAAAAGTGCATACACGGCTGCGACCACCGCTGCTTCGGTGGGCGTGAAGATGCCGAACTTGAGGCCCGCCAGCACGATCACCGGCAATACCAAGGCCCAGGTTGATTGCCTGAATGCTGTCCAGCGTTCGGCACGACTGGCTTGAGGCGGCAGGGTGCCACCCTCTCGCCCCGCCAGGAAGTACCAGGTTCCGGCCAAGGCGACGGCCATGAGAATCCCGGGGAAGATCCCAGCCAAAAACAATTTGCCGATCGACACGTTGGCGGCCACGCCAAAGATGACGAAGCCGATTGACGGTGGTATCACAGGCGCGATGATGCCGGCAGAGGCGATCAGTCCGGCTGCCCGCGACGGGTTGTGGCCACTGCGAACCATCATGGGCAACAACAGTGCCGCAAGTGCTGCTGTGTCGGCGACCGCAGAACCCGACAGGGCCGCCATCAATACAGCCGCCAGGATGACCACAAACCCAAGCCCGCCGCGAAGGTGACCCACCAGCGCGATAGCCAAAGCGACGATGCGACGGCTAAGCCCGCCGACGTTCATGATTTCACCGGCGAGCATGAAGAACGGCACCGCGAGCAAGGGAAAGCTGTCGGCACCGTTGATGACGTTCTGTGCCAGGATCTGGGCATCGTACAAGTCAAGGTGCCACATTAGGGCCACACCGGACAGCAGCAGCGAATAGGCGATCGGAATGCCAAGCGCCATAGCACAGAGCAACGAGCCGAGAAAAACGAAAACGGTCATATCAATTTCTGGATCGTGAAGAAAATTTTTTCTTAGCGCAGCTTGGGACGATCTGCCGCGCCGTGGCTTTGATGGCGGTGCAAATCTTCGACGCCGCTCAGGTCATTAGCGTCGCGCACTGCGATGAGTTCGCGTTCGCTCAATTGTCCATTCAGCGCCCGCCACAAGTCCCGCAACAGGATCACCAAGCCGGAAGCGCCAAACAGCACACCGCTGGCGTAGAGGATGGCCACCGGAGCCCCGCTCGCTGGCGCACGTACGTCGAGGTTGATCAGCATCTGTGCCCAGGCGCCGGCAAGAAGGAGCCAAGTCACATAGAGCATGGCAACCAGACCTGCCACCAGGCACACGCGTTTCCCGGCCAGCGGCAGCCGCGAAACAAGGACATCTGTGCCCAGGTGACTATGATTTTTTAACGCGACCACGGCACCCATGAAGGCCAGCCAGACGAAAAGCCACCTGGAGATCTCTTCGGAGATCGTGATGCCCGAGTTGAATCCGTAGCGCAGCGCGACGTTACCAAACACCAACAAGACCATCGCTGCCAGAGCGATCACCATCAGCAGTGTCAGGCCACGGCAGTACAGATCGATCAGCTTGTGCATGGATACCCTCTCTGAGCCGAAAAATCAGCGATTTTTTTTACTTTGTCGCTGCGCGAACTTTGGCAATGTCGGCATAGGCCTGCTTGACCAGATCTTCGCCGACAACCTTGGCATATTTTTCAACGACAGGCTTCACGCGCTCGACCATGCGCGCACGCTCTGCGGGCGTGATTTGGTTGAGCACCATGCCTTGCTTGGTCAGTACAGCGGTCAGCGCTACATTGGCCTCCCGGCTGACCGTTCTTTGATAGCCGCGAGCTTCGTCGCAACCCTCTTGAAGGGCCTTGCGGTCCGGCGGTGCAAGGCCATCCCAGACTTTCTTTGACACCAACACGACACCCGGGCCGTAAATGTGTTTGGTGGCGCTCAGGTACTTCTGGACTTCCTGGAACTTGCTCGTGTAAATGACGTTGTAGGGCGTCTCCTGGCCATCGATGGCCTTGCTTTCAAGCGCAGTGTAGACCTCGGTGAAGGCCATCGGCGTAGCGTTGGCGCCCAAAGCGTTGAATACGTCAAGGAAGACCGGGTTCTGGATGGTGCGGATCTTCAGGCCTGCGAAATCCTCAACCCGAGTTACGGGACGTTTGCTGTTGGTGGTCTGGCGGAAACCCACTTCCCAGAAGCACAGCCCAACCAATCCTTTGTCAGTGAGTTTGTCCAGCAGCTGGCGGCCGACGGTACCGTCGAGTACCGCATAGGCCTCGCGCTCTTCGGCGAATAGAAAGGGGAAGTCAAAGATAGCGAACTCCTTGACCACACCGACCACAGCCGCGGTGGATACCAATGCGACCTCGAGAACCCCGCCCTGCGCAGCGGATATTGACTGTACCTCTGCACCCAAACGGCCTTCAGAATATCCGCGCAGCTTCAGGCCACCCTTCGTCTTTTGAATCAATAATTCGTTGAAACGGGCCACCCCCTTGCCGTAGGGACTGTCCTCGGTGGTGACGTAGCTGACCTTCAGCGTGCGTTCCTGTGCCCGCGCATCTGGCAAGTTGACCAGTGCCAGCGACAGGGCAAGTACACAGAAGGCGAGCCGGGTTTTAGCGGATTTCATGGGTTGTCTCCGTTGGTTTAAGTTACAGGGGAGAATAATCGATTCAAGCCGAGCTCAAGGCTCTTTTAGCCGTTCCCGTGGACATTATTGCGCCTAAGGCACCGCGGAAAAGCTTCGCAAACGGGTACTGGCATAGGCCATTCCCATATCAATGAAACTCCGCTCCCTTTATTAAAGACACAGGGCGTCGAAACCCCAAATTCTTGCATTTTTTTGCCCATAAAGTTAAGTCCTGCCCATAACACGGGCCTCAATTGCCAGTGTGTTAAGCGCTGGCTACCATAGGGACTCCAATTTACTCCATATGCAGGGGCGACCAAGTGATGAACAGCGGCTCAGAACCTCTCGTGCTCCCTCAGATAACGCCATTGACCAACAGCCAATCCTGCCATGGGTACGCGGCCCATCCGTAGGCGCTTGATGGATACAACAGACAGCCCTGCCCTTCCGCAAAGCAGCGCGATCAGCCGTGAAGACAGTTCTTTGCGTGCGAAACGCAGACGCGTTTCATTTTGCCAGCTGACCTTGGCCGGTACAGAGGGCTTGCCATTGAAGTTGATGCTCTGGTTTAGAAGCTGCAAACCATCGTCAACCATCTGACCGCTGACCTCGACCACAAACTCCTGCTCTACCCGGGACAAATCATCCACCAACTTGCGCTTGACGCGCCAGTCTTGCGTAAAGACCAGCAGGCCGCTGGCATCATTTTCCAGCGGGTCAAGCATGACCAATTCTTTCAGATGCCGTTTCAGAAAACGCAAACCCGAACGGTCCTCCGGCGAAAGATTTTCGGCCACAATCAACTCGTTCACCTTCCCCACCGCCATACCCGCCGGCTTATGCAGCAGGATAGTGACGTCTTCAATCGGCGTCAGATCAGCGCCCGGCAGCAAGACGATCTGCTCCTCCCCCGTGATCCGAAAGCCGGGCTCTTCGACAACAACACCGTCGACCGTGACACCAGCGCCTTCAATATACCGAATCGCCTCTCCACGGGAACAATTAAAGAGTTCGGCAACGCGTTTTGCAAGACGGATTGAATCAGACATGAACGCCACC
>JBILCO010000006.1:0-19540 GCA_044353075.1 Burkholderiaceae bacterium | reverse complement strand
CGAGATGCTGGCAGCGCAGGAGGAATCATCGAAAGTGATGTCCATGCTGCTGGCCGCGGTAGCGTCGGTATCGCTGCTGGTCGGTGGCATTGGCATCATGAACATCATGCTGGTGTCCGTGACCGAGCGCACTCGCGAAATCGGTTTGCGCATGGCTGTCGGTGCGCGTGCGGCCGACATACTCACGCAATTTCTGGTCGAGGCAGTCACGCTCTCACTGGTCGGCGGGCTGATTGGTATCGCGCTCGGGGTGGGTGGTTCTTGGTTGATTGCCGAGTTCGCTGGCTGGAAGACACAATTGTCAGGCGCATCCATCGCACTGGCGGTGAGTTTTTCCGCTGCGATAGGTATCTTTTTTGGTTTTTATCCGGCACGCAAGGCGGCACGTTTGCTGCCGATCCAGGCACTGCGCTATGAATGAGGTAGAGCACGCCTGTCGCGAAGGCTGCGCGGCCTGTTGTATTGCGCCGTCGATTTCTTCTCCGATTCCCGGTATGCCGGAAGGTAAACCCGCCGGCGTACGCTGCGTTCAGCTTGATGATGCATTGCGCTGTTTGCTGTTTATGCATCCTGATCGACCTGCAGTCTGCGCCAGCCTCAAACCTTCGATGGACATGTGCGGTGACAATCGAGAGCAGGCCTTGAATTATTTGCAGCGACTGGAATTTCTCACCGCTGCTTGATCGGGAGAGATGCATGGTGAGCAAGAAGAGCAGGGTAGGTTTTAGTTTTCAGCGACTAAGTCCGTTGCTGGCTTTGATGTTGCTGGCACTGCTCATGCTGCTCTCCGGCTGCGCAAGCTTGCTGCCGCCGCAGGAGATTGAAATTCCGCTTTCGCGTCTGCAGAAATCCGCTGAGCAGAATTTTCCTGTCAAGGCGCGGTATCTGGATCTTTTTGATGTGACCGTCAGTAATCCCCGCCTGTCATTGCAGCCCGCCGCCGACCGACTGATGCTCGGGCTGGATACGCGTGTCCAGCCACCATTGATCAAAACACCCTGGCAGGGCGAGCTGCTCATCTCGGGTGGTTTGCGGATTGATCCAGTGCGGCGTGCGGTGATTCTGACGGAGCCCCGGCTGGAGAACATCAAGCTCGATGCCGCCACCGGCAGTTACACCAGCCGGCTTGCGCGTTTGGGCACGCAGTTGGCCGACGATCTGCTGACCGACAGGGTTTTATATACCTTTGCCCCCGATGCTTTTGTCGTCGCCGGGCAGCGCTTCGTACCGACGGGGATAACGACCCGCAAGAACAGCCTCGTGGTAAGCTTCGAGCCTCTCAGATAACACTGAACTGCAGGAAATTAAAGGCGTGCAGGCATTCCTTGTCGCCGTCGCTCTGTAACCTGCGCCCATCCTGACATTGCTGCATCCCTTGCCTGCCGATTGCATGGAAATTCTGCTCGTTGTAAAAGTCATCATCATGGGTTTCGTCGAAGGTCTGACGGAATTCCTTCCCATCTCCTCAACCGGGCATCTGATTCTCGCGGGCAGTCTGCTCAATTTCACCGGTGAGAAAGTCAAGGTCTTTGAAATCGTTATACAAGCCGGTGCGATGCTGGCCGTCTGCTGGGAATATCGTGAGCGTATCGCGCATGTGATGCGCAATTTTTATCGTGACAGTGGTGCGCGCCGTTTCGTGATCAATCTGGTGGTCGCCTTTCTTCCTGCTGTCGTGCTGGGTCTGTTGTTTGGAAAAATCATCAAGACTCACCTCTTCAAGCCGGTGCCAGTGGCACTGGCCTTCATTGCAGGTGCAATTATTATTCTGATCGTCGAGCGAAGAAATCGCTCGCAGCTCGAGGGGCCACGCGTCGATTCCGTCGATGACATGACGGTGCTCGATGCCTTCAAAGTCGGTTGTGCGCAATGCTTTGCACTCATACCCGGCACCAGTCGCTCGGGTGCCAGCATTATCGGTGCGATGGTCTTTGGTCTCTCACGCAGAGCGGCTACCGAGTTTTCCTTCTTCCTTGCAATTCCCACTTTGTTTGGCGCGACGGTTTATTCGCTCTATAAAGAACGCGATCTGCTGTCATGGGCCGATGTGCCGATGTTTGGTCTGGGCGCATTGGCAGCCTTTGTTTCCGCATTTGTGTGTGTGCGCTGGTTGCTGCGCTATATCAGCACGCATGATTTCACGATCTTCGCCTGGTATCGGATTGTCTTTGGTGCCATTGTCCTGTTGACCTACTGGTCCGGCTGGCTGGTCTGGGCTGAATAAGCAGTGCCGACGAGCGCCTTGTTGACGACTGAAGTGTTGAATCCCACTGCTGCAAAACAGGATCTGCCGGCGCGCGCGCTGCATGTATTGCAAAGCGTCTTCGGTTATCCGGTGTTTCGTGGTTCGCAGGCGGATATCGTTGAACTGATTGCGCGCGGCGGCGACGCACTCGTACTCATGCCCACGGGCGGCGGCAAATCCCTTTGTTATCAAATTCCCTCCTTGCTTCGCAATGGCTGCGGTATCGTCATCTCGCCACTGATCGCGCTGATGCAGGATCAGGTCGACGCATTGGGTGAGCTCGGTGTTCGCGCCGCGTTTCTCAATTCCAGCCAGAGTTTCGATGAATCCCTGCGTGTTGAACGTTCACTGCGACAGGGCGAACTCGATCTGCTCTATGTGGCCCCTGAACGTCTGCTGACTCAGCGCTGTCTGGAGATGCTCGATGGTGTTGAGATAGCCTTATTCGCTATTGACGAGGCGCATTGCGTCTCCCAATGGGGTCATGATTTCCGACCTGAGTATATCCGTCTGTCAGTGTTGCATGAGCGCTATCCGGCGGTGCCCCGCATTGCGCTGACCGCCACGGCGGATGTCCAAACCCGTAGCGAGATCATTGAGCGACTGCAACTGGGCGAGGCTCGACAATTTATCTCGTCATTTGATCGTCCGAACATTCGCTATCAAATTATTGAAAAAGAAAATGTTCGTCGTCAGCTGCTGGATTTCATCACGACCGAACATGCCGGTGAAGCCGGCATCGTCTATTGCCTGTCCCGTAAAAAAGTGGAAGAGACCGCTGAATTTTTACGTGAGAACGGCCTCAATGCACTTGCCTACCATGCCGGTATGGACACGCCGATCCGCAGCCGTCATCAGTCCCGTTTTCTGCGTGAAGACAGCATCATCATGGTGGCAACGATTGCCTTTGGCATGGGTATTGATAAACCGGACGTACGATTCGTCGCTCACCTCGATTTGCCGCGCAGTATCGAAGGCTATTATCAGGAGACCGGGCGCGCAGGACGCGATGGTTTGCCTGCTGACGCGTGGATGGCCTATGGCTTGCAGGATGTGGTGCAGCAGCGCCGAATGATTGAAGAATCCGAAGCGGATACGAACTTCAAGCGTATGCAATCAGGGAGGCTCGATGCCATGCTCGGCCTGTGCGAAACCCTGAGCTGCCGCCGCGTTCGGCTGCTGGCCTATTTCGATCAGACCTCGGAAGCCTGCGGCAACTGCGACACCTGCCTGAACCCGCCTGTATCTTTTGATGCCACCGAGGCGACGCAGAAATTACTGTCAACGATTTACCGGGTCGGGCAGCGCTTTGGTGCCGTGCATGTGCTGGAAGTCTTGCGGGGTAGCGATTCGGAGAAAGTGCGGCAGTGGCGTCATCACGAGCTGTCCACGTTTGGGATTGGTGCGGATAAAAGCGAGGCCGAATGGCGTGCCATTCTGAGGCAAACCTTTGCATTGGGACTGGTCGAGATCGATCATGATAATTACGGTTCTCTAAGGCTGCCCGAAGCCGCGCGCGCGGTGCTCCGCGGCGAGCGTCAGGTCGCCATGCGGCGGTATCAAAAACCCGTACGACAAAAACGTGCGCCGGTACGTTCCAGTGGCTATACCGAAAGCGATTTGTCAGCGCCACAGCAGCAGTTGTTCGAGAAGCTGCGCTGGTGGCGCATGGAGACCGCGCGCTCACACAATTTACCCGCATATGTAATTTTTCATGACAACACGCTGCGTGAAATTGCGCGTGCAGCGCCGGCGACGCTCGATGATTTACGTCAGGTCTCCGGCGTGGGTGAGAAGAAGCTCGAGAGCTATGGCGAACAAATTATCGCGCTGGTGGGTGAGCAGGCGGCTGCCTGACATTGGAAAATTTCAAAGGAAAGCATCCTGACTGCAGGAAGATCAGCAATCACGATGATTAATGAAGGATCCAGCGACTTTTTAGTGTCGAGTAATTCGTACTTGGCTTGGAAACATTGACTCCGGCGCGGGTCCGCTTCAGCGTTTCATAAAAATCAAATCCCAGACGCCGTGCCCCAGCTTCAGCCCACGGTTTTCAAACTTGGTCACAGGTCGATAGTCTGGCCGTGGTGCATAGCCATCGGTCGTATTCTGCAAAGAAGCTTCGGAACCCAGCACGGCTAGCATTTGCTCCGCGTAGTTTTCCCAGTCAGTGGCGCAGTGCAAATAGCCACCCGAGATAATCCGCGAGCTGAGCAGGGACACAAAGGCTGACTGAATCAGCCGCCGCTTGTTGTGGCGCGCTTTGTGCCAGGGGTCCGGAAAGAACACATGCACCCCAGCCAGCGAGGCAGGCGCGAGCATGTGCGTCACCACTTCAAAGGCATCATGCTGTATCAATCGCAGGTTACTCAGTGACTGCTCGCCGATCCGTTTAAGCAGGCTGCCCACACCGGGCGTATGTACTTCTACGCCTAGAAAATTTTTCTCGGGTATCAGCGCGGCAATGTGCGCGGTGGTTTCGCCCATGCCAGTGCCGATTTCCAGAATCAGGGGTGCAGCTCGCCCGAACGTTGCTTCGTTATTCAGCGGGGCTTTTTCATACGGTAGACAAAACGCTGGCCCCAGCGTCTGAATCGCTCGTTCTTGGGCTGGAGATAGCCTGCCAGCGCGAGTGACAAAACTTTTGATACGGTGGTCGGTCGGGTCGTAAAGCATGCGGTCTTTTATGCTGGTATGCGCGCAGGTGGAGCGGGTGAAGGAATTTTAAACCGTACTGACGCTCGATTACTCGAGATAATTGCCATTTACGTCTGCCTTGCGCCAGCCTTTGCGGCGCAGGCATTGTTCCGGTGTAACGACGGTACATTGTTTCGGGATGACCTCGCGGCAGTCGTGACCCCCGCTTCCGTTGCTTTCACAGATCATCGATGTTTTTTCTTTCAGATAGACGCACTGCCGTCGATTGGCCAGTGATTCGCACTCCCGACGGTCTTTATCGAAATTCAGCTGATCTTCCGGGGAGTTAAATTCGTAATTCGGATGCCGGTAGGCTACCGCGCAGCCGGTCAGGCTTGTCATCAGTAAAGCGATGAATAAAAATCGAACAACAGACATGGTGTACGGAATTAACTCGCCCGACCAGAAATAAACTTATTCACAAGCCATTTTCCACAGAGGTTCGGTGAATTCGTCGAACGAGTCGATTTCCCATTCGGCCGAACTGCCTTCCTCATGTATTTTACCTTTGCCTAAAGATTCCTCGTGCCAGGCAAAGTACACCTGCCGCATGGCGCGGCTCTGACAGTCGAATTCGGTCTGAATACGTTGTGACTTATAGGCTTTCTGGTTCACCTGGCGCATATACGGTGAATGATATTCAAACACTCGCCACATCACGACCGAGCCCAGATTGCGATCGATACTGTCGATATCCAGATACTGTTTGACGCCGCCATCGGGCGATGACGTAATTTCAACCCAGTTCTCAGCGTGCGCAGACAATGTCGTCAGGCCGATTGTCGCGGCAACCATCAGATACAAAAAATTTTTCAACACGTTTTCCTTGTTTTTCAGGGTGGGGCGGGTTGCCTGCGACCTGCCATTCGCCAGAGTACAAATCCGGCGAAAACAAAAGCCAGTTGTCCTGCCGCCAGCGACAGCACCGACGCGCTCAGCAGTGGCGATATCACGCCCGCCACCAGGGCCGACAACATGGTCATGGTGAAGGACTGACATGAGGCGACCGTACCACGGATGTGGGGGAACAGATCCAGCACCAGCAGGGTCAGGCCGGGCGCCACCATCGACATGCCCATCGTGTACAGGAACAACGGCGCGACCGTCCAGGGGAGTGCCGCCGGTAACAACAGATGATAGCCAACATTTGCCGTGCATGCAGTTACCAACAAAACGAAGCCAATCATTACCTGCCGGCCCGGAGGGGCCACCCCCGCCATCCGGTTCGCCGCCAGCGCGCCGAGAAAGATCCCGGCGACTGAGGGTACGAACAGCCAGCTGAATTCATTCGGCCCCAATTGCAAGTGCTGGGTTATCAGGACCGGGGCGGACGCGACATATAAAAACAACCCCGAAAAATTACAGGCAATGGCGCCGGCCCGCAGCTGGAACAGGCGCGATACAAAAATCTGCCGGTAGTTGGTCCAAAGCGAGACCGGATTGAACATTTGCCGCTCCGAAGCCGGCAGCGTTTCCGGTAGCTTGCGGTAGCAGACGGCCAGCATCGCGAGGGTAAAAATGAACAGCAGCAGAAAAATACTGCGCCAGTCTCGCAGCGTCACAATCCAGCCGCCGACAATCGGTGCAATCGCTGGCGATACCGAAAAAATCATCGTCACCAGCGAGAGCATCCGCTCGGCTGACGCACCTGCATATAAATCGCGGATGATCGCTCTGCCGATTACCACCCCGGCGCCGGCAGACACGCCTTGCAAAATACGGAACGCCCACAGATATTCAACGCTGTGGGCCGATGCACATCCCAGCGAGGCCACCGCATAAACCGCCAGCGAAATCAGGATGATGCTGCGGCGACCAAAGGCATCGGACAGCGCGCCGTGCCAGAGAATCATCACCGAGAACGACAGCATGTAAACCGTCAGGGTCTGCTGAACTTCCAGCGCGCTTGCGCCCAGGTTATGCTGGATGGCGGGGAAAGCCGGCAGATAACTGTCGACAGAGAAGGGGCCCAGCATCGCCAGTGCCGCCAGCAGAAGCGCCAACGATCCGGACGATGCCGGACCGCCTGCGCTTTCCTTGAGATGGGTGCTCACTACCTACGACCAGAACAACTCGGCATCAGATACCGCCCATGCACAGATATTTCAGTTCGAGATATTCATCGATGCCATATTTCGAGCCTTCGCGCCCGAGACCGGATTGCTTGACACCACCAAACGGCCCCACTTCGTTGGAGATCAATCCGGTATTGATGCCCACCATGCCGTAGTCGAGTTGCTCAGCCACCCGCCATACACGACCGATATCGCGCGAATAAAAGTAGCTCGCTAAACCAAAATCCGTGTCATTAGCCGCTGCAATCACTTCTGGTTCAGTGCTGAAACGCATCACGGCAGCGACTGGGCCGAAGGTTTCCTCGTGCATGATTTTCATGTCGCCGCTGACATTCGAGAGTACCGTGGGTTGGTAGAACAGCCCGCCCAAGGCATGGGCGTGACCGCCTGATTCCAGTTTCGCACCTTTGGCCAGTGCATCGGCCACATGCTCGCTGACTTTTTCCACCGCTTGTGCATCGATCATCGGGCCTTGCTGCACACCTGCGTCAACGCCATGCCCGACCTTGATCTTGCCAACCGCGTCAGCGAGTTTTCTGACGAAGGCATCATGGACGGTATCGTGGACATAAAAACGGTTGGTGCATACGCAGGTCTGACCGGCATTACGGTACTTGGAGACCATCGCGCCTTCGATCGCGGCATCGATATCGGCATCTTCAAACACAATAAAAGGTGCATGACCGCCCAGTTCCAGCGCGAGCTTCTTAATGGTGGGGGCGCTTTGCGCCATCAGGATACGGCCCACTGGCGTGGAACCGGTGAACGACAGATGTCGTACCTTGGGACTGTCGCACAGAACTTTACCGATGGCGATCGAGTTCTCGCTGTCAGCGGTGAGCACATTGATGACACCGGCGGGAATACCCGCGCGGTGGGCGAGCTCTGCCAATGCCAGCGCAGACAGCGGTGTCTGTTCTGCGGGTTTGATGACAATGGTGCAGCCAGCGGCCAACGCCGGCGCGATTTTGCGGGTAATCATCGCAATCGGAAAATTCCAGGGCGTGATGGCCGCGCACACGCCAATAGGCTGCTTGAGCGTAATCAGCCGGCGATCGGCGGCCGGTGAGGCCAGTACATCGCCGTTGACCCGCTTGGCTTCCTCGGCGAACCACTCAATAAAGCTGGCGCCGTACATCACTTCCCCTTTGGCCTCGGCCAGCGGCTTGCCCTGTTCGGCCGTCATCAACAGCGCCAGATCGTCAGCGTTCGCGATGATGAGATCGAACCATTTGCGCATCAGCTGAGCGCGCTCTTTGCCGGTTTTGCGTGACCAGGCAGGGAATGCGGCGTGGGCAGCGGCAATCGCTTGCTCAGCCTCTGCCGGACTCAGGTTTGGCACGGACGTGATGCGGGCGCCATCCGCAGGATTAGTCACCTCAAACTGGCTGGGTGCATCAACCCATTGACCGTCAAGCCAAGCCTGACTGCGCAATAAATCCGGATCGGCAAGCGTTGGAAATGCGGGGGAAAGCATGTGCGACTCCTGAAGGTGATTGTCTTGGAAAGGCGACAGGATAACGGAAGGCCGCCCATATCGCACAAGCACTGCCCGGTTACGAAGGATAAAAGGCACGGATGTCAGGAACGTGTTCTTGCTTCGGGTTACGAACCTGGGTCGATACAGTCAACAAACCACCGAAAGGCCTGTCCTCATGAGTACCCCCCGATCAGATCAAAGAAAGTTGGCCAGCTTCAAGCAAGAATCTTTTGAGCAGGAATGGCAAAAACTTGCAGAATCCGCCAAAGTAGCTGATGCCAAACGAAAACCAGCTGTCCCAAAACTGGAACTCCGGGATATAAACGGATCGGACAGCCCTACAAAAACACAGGAAAAATCGGCATGGAAATCGACTCAATCTGATCGAAGCGCGGATGCTGCGACGACCCAGCCGCAGACCCAGACAATCACCACAACACAGACAACTACCACCACTCAGACGGATCCGATGGTGTATACGAAACCCATCATCACGCCAAGAAAGCAAACGAGGTTTGCGCCTGAGACGAGTTCGGATGGTGGCCCTAGCCAGGAAAAAACAAGCGCGAGATCAGAAAAAGCGGTTGACAGCCCACGGCGAACGAAAATTTTATCGAGGGAGCCCGTCCAGTCAAAGCGCTCAGGATCGCCTAGCGTCTCGACAACGACTACGCCTTCGTCATCGCCGGCAGTGACGCCCAGAGAAAAAGATCAATTCGAATCACCGCGAGGCCTGAAATCCAGTCAATTCCGAAAAAGAGTCAGCACTCAATTTTCAAAGGTGGCGCTGAATGTTTCGAAAGCTATCGAGGAGATTTCGCCCAGAAAGACTGGCCCTAAAAATTCACCTGCTTCGGCAGGGCGATCTTCTCCGACAAAAGAAGTTTCAAGAACTCCGCGTGAAAAATTGCCGGTCGAGTTTACAAATGCTTTGTGTAATGAGGCAACCAAACTAATTTTAAAGCTGCAAAAAGATGAAGAATTTCGAAAAGTCAGCCCCTCTAGGCAGAATCTTCTTTTTCATGCAACCTTAATGAAAATGCTCGAAGAAAAAAATATACCGTGTGACCTGAAGAAACTAGACCTTTTTTCTTCTGAGATAAAGGTGCGTAGTCAAAATGCCATCGTTAACGTGGAGATTGATTTGACTAAAGAGCCCTATCTGGGACCGGTCAATACGACCAAGGAATATTTGAAAGAAAAATTCGGGACAAGCACAGATCGAGGCGAACTATATGACCTTGCTACCGATGAAGAGAAACGAAAAATGAGATTGAATTTCGAGGCTTATTTTATTAGGGATATGTCTGGTGGAAAAGTGAAACTTGAGTATGAGACTGATGGCGGAAACATTGAAAGTTTCGCTTCCATTTGGGATTTAGAGGTTTTTCTAAATAAAGGTGATCCGGAGTCCGAGCAAGCGCAGTCTTTGGTCAATGCTGATTCTGTCGATCAGGAAGAAGTGTTTACCCGATCGCGCTATATCTCGCACTTTGCCTCGCAACATGTGTTTGGTTTCATGGGCAAAGTCGGGCTGGGTATGCTACCTGGACTGCCGTCGCCTTTTAAGCTTGATGACGGTGCGGAAATTATTCCCAAAGGAGATGTTCAGATCCGATACCGCTTTAAAAAGCGTGTGGATGGCGGGGTGGATGTTCAGATTTTTTATGAAATGAAGCCGGATCCAGGTAGAGAGATCAAAACAAGAGATGGCAGGTTTGTGTCGATCGACCCGGATGCCCGACTGACTTTGAGTATGGGCCTGCATTTTTCGCGTGATCGTGACATGCAGACTTCTGCAATCCGAATCAATGCGGAAGGTTGGAACCTAACGGTGCCGGGTAAATTTGACAAGGTCGATTGAAGATCGACGGATCGTGTTCAGGAGGCTGATGGATTTTTTCTGTTGGATCCTGCCACCATCTCAAACCTAAACAATCTGCACTCAATAGCGCCGTTGAAAAACGGCGTTTTTTTTGATTCTTTCAAGCGCAGCATGCGGGGCAGGGTCAGATCGGCAGTGAACAGGCAGACCGTCCAGCCGGCGAAGCGATTTTTCAGCACGCTACCAAAGGCACTGAAAAATGCGATTGCCATGGCATCGGGTTCCTGGGTGCTGTCGCCGCGTACGTCGATTCGTTCGCCGTAGGGCGGGTTGGCGATTAGCAGGCCCGGTGTGTCGGTCGGTGGTTTGACTTCTTGTGCTTCGATCTGTTTGAGCGGAATCTCGAAAGGAATACCGGCGCGTTCCAGGTTGTTGCGTGCCATGACCAGCATGTCGCCGGAGATATCGCTGCCGAAGATGGTGGGTGTGGTCGGCACGTTTGGTGCAGGCAAGGCTTCGCGGATGGCTTGCCATTCGCTGGCTTGAAAATTCAGGAATTTTTCAAAGGCAAAGGAACGGTTGATACCCGGTGGTATGCCGGCCAGCATTTGTGCCGCTTCGATCAGCAAAGTGCCTGAGCCGCACATCGGATCCAACAGCGGTGTGCCCGGCGTCCAGCCAGCCACCCGCAGCAAACCGGCGGCCAGATTTTCGCGCAAGGGCGCGTCGCCTGTTTCCAGGCGCCAGCCGCGTTTAAATAAGGGTTCGCCGGAGGTATCCAAATAGAGCGTGACGGTGCGCGCATCCAGGAATCCGGAAATCCGCATGTCGGGTGTGCGGGTATCTACCGAAGGCCGCTCGCCTTCACGATCACGAAAACGGTCGCAGATCGCGTCTTTGATTTTCAGGGTGATGAATTCCAAACTTTTCAGTGGCGATTTGATGGCGGTGACGTCCACGCGAATCGTGTGACCGACCCCGAACCAATCTTCCCAAGTGGCGGCGAGTGCAAGATCGTAGATGTCGTTTTCGTTCGAGTAGCCGGTGTGACCGATGCGCAGCAACACCCGGGAGGCGATGCGCGAATGCAGATTGATGCGCATCGCGTCCGATAATTGTCCGGAGCAGTGCACACCACCGGGGACTTGATTGTGTACTTTCAGCGTGCGGCTCTGGGTGGCGATTTCGCCGAGTTCGGCAGCAAGTGCGGCTTCGAGTCCGCGGGGGCAGGGGCAGAAATAGGAGTGATTCATGGGATACCTTTTATCCGTTAAGCCGGGCGATCCATGGTCGACCAGTTTGAAAGAGACGCTTACATACTTCTGTCAGGCCATAAGAGCACGTTCCACAAAATCCAATCGATCCTGACCCCAGTAACCTTCGCCATCCACCCGATACCAGGGCACACCAAAAATATGCGCCGCGAGTGCATCGTCAGTATGACGCGCATAGTCGGCAGCAACGGCGTCACCGGTAGCATGCGCCAGCAAATCGGCCCCTTTGAGTCCGACACTGTCAGCAATGCCAGCCAGAGTATCGGCGTCGGCAATATTTTTCTCTTCGGCCCAGACAGCTCGACCTATGGCAAACGCCAGAGCCAACGCCGTATCAGCGTCAGCTTTCTGCTGCGCGGCAATGATCAGCTTCGATGACAGCTCGCCTGATACAGGAAAAAATTTCGGATGCAGATTCAGTGGTATCTGCAAATGCTTACTCCAGCGGGTGAGTTCAGCCAGACGATATTCCTGCCGCTGTATGGGGCGCTGTGCAACCGGTACGCCACCGGTCGCGCCGAAGACTTTGGCGATATCGGCAGGTTTGAGTTCGATGTGTGCGTGATGTTTTTTGGCGATGGCGACAAAGCGCTGATGGCCGAGGTAGGCCCAGGGCGAGGCGGGGGCCATGAAGTATTCGACGGTCTTGCTCATGGGAGTCTCTTTCTTTTAATTTTTTGATGAAAATGATTTTGAAAATGAATTTGGGAGTGACTAAGGTAAATGATTACGGTAAAGAGCTCAGTTAAATGGCTTCACCACGACCAGAATCACGACAGCGAACATACCCAGCACCGGCAGTTCATTAAACCAGCGATACCAGACGTGGGAGCGTGTATTTTCACCGCGTTCAAACTGCCGCAGCAGGCGTTTGCAGAGATGATGATAGCCAATCAATACGAACACCAAGGCGACTTTCAGATGCATCCACAGGCTGTCTTTGCCGATGCCGTAGTAAAGCCAAAGAATCAAACCTAATGCGATCGCGGGCACCATCAGAATCGTCATGAAGCGGTACAGCTTTTGTGCCATCAGCATCAGCCGCTGGTTCGCTGCGGTATCGGTTTCCATCGCCAGATTGACGAAAATGCGCGGCAGGTAAAACAGGCCCGCAAACCATGAGGAAATGAAGACGATATGAAGAGCCTTGATCCACAACATGACTTACACCCTCACTTCGCCGTGACCGAGCACCAGATATTTCAGCGAGGTCAGTCCTTCCAGACCTACCGGGCCGCGCGCATGGAGTTTGTCATTCGAGATACCGATTTCTGCACCCAACCCGTATTCAAAACCATCAGCAAAGCGCGTGGAGGCATTCACCATCACGGAGGCCGAATCGACTTCACGCAGGAAGCGCATGGCGCGGCTGTAATCTTCGGTGATGATCGAATCCGTGTGTTGGGATGAATACGTGTTGATATGATCAATCGCCTCATCAACATTCGCTACGATTTTAACGGACAGGATCGCGTCGAGATATTCGGTATGCCAGTCTTCTTCGACCGCCGCTTTCAGATGTTGATAGCCGGCCAGCAGCGCCATGGCTTCGGGATCGCAGCGCAGCTCGACCTGTTTTTCTGCGTAGAGCTTGGCTAGCTCTGGCAGGACGGCCGGAGCAATCCCGCGTGCGATCAGCAAGGTCTCCATCGTGTTGCAGGTACCGTAGCGATGGCACTTGGCATTAAAGGCCACGGGCAGCACTTTGGCGATATCGGCTTTGTCATCGATATAGACGTGGCAAATGCCGTCAAGGTGCTTGATCATCGGAACTTTGGATTCTTTCATCAGCCGCTCGATCAGGCCTTTACCGCCGCGCGGCACGATGACATCCACAAATTCCGGCATCGTGATGAGCGCACCCACCGCAGCACGATCGGTGGTTTCGATAATCTGTACCGCTTCGGCGGGAAGACCGGCACCGGCCAGTCCTTCACGGACGAGCTTGGCGAGTGCCTGATTGCAGTGAATGGCTTCCGAGCCGCCGCGCAGGATGGTGGCATTGCCACTCTTGATGCACAAACCTGCCGCATCGACGGTCACATTTGGACGGGCTTCATAGATGATGCCGATCACGCCCAGCGGCACGCGCATCTGCCCGACCTGAATGCCGGTCGGGCGATATTTCATGTTGCTGATTTCACCGATGGGGTCGGGTAGTGCGGCGATTTGCTCCAGACCCTCGGCCATGGTGGCGATCGCTTTTTCCGATAAAGAGAGGCGATCGATCATCGCGGGCGCGAGTCCAGCAGCGCGCGCTGCGTCCAGATCTTTTTGATTGGCCGCAGTAAGCAGTGCGGCATCGCGCCGTATGCCAGCCGCGATTAATGTCAGCGCGCGATTTTTTGCGGCGGTGTCGGCTTTGGCCATCGAACGCGATGCTTTGCGCGCAGCGCGGCCAATCTCGGTCATGTAATGCTGGATGTCCATGATGGTTTCCCGTTATACGACCATGAAGGGCCGTTGTTCTTTAGAGCCTCTTACTCAGTTTTTTGCGACACGCAGTGCGAGCTGCAGCAATGCGTCCCAGGGATCGCCTGCGAATGCTTTGGTGCGCAATCCCTTGATCATGCGATCGACTTGTGCCGACTGTGACAAGGCTTGTTGCAGCGTCGAGAGCTTCACGCGTGCGAGCGCCGGTCCCATCAGTCGCTCGCGCGGCCCCCAGATCCGGTAGTCACGCAGCAGTTGCGCCAGTGGCTGACCATCTGCGGTGGCTATCTTGAAGCGCAGCAGCGTGCGAATTTCTTCGGTCACGGCCCACAGGATCAGTGGCAGTGCTTCACCTTCGCCTTTTAGTCCATCGAGCATGCGCACCACGCGCGCCACATCGCCGGCGAGCATGGCTTCGGAGAGCTTGAAAACATCATAGCGGGCCACATTGAGGACAGCATCGCGGATCTGCTCCAGCGAGAGCCGGCCCTCAGGATACAGCAGCGCGAGCTTGCGGATTTCCTGATGCGCGGCGAGCAGATTGCCTTCGACGCGCTCGACCATGAATTCCAGTGCGGGTCGGTCGGCGCTTTGTCCCTGTGCAGCCAGACGCTGCCCTATCCAGCCGCCGAGCTGCGAGCGTTCGACCAGCGGAATGTCGATGAACACACCCGCTTGCTGGAGCGCCGTGACCCAGGCGCTTTTTTGGGTGGTGCGATCCAGTTTCGGTAGCGTGATCAGCGTCAGCGTGTCTTGTGCCTGACCTGCTTGCGCGCAGGTGGACGCATAATCTTGTAGCGCCTGTCCGCCTTCCTTGCCGGGTTTGCCGCCGGGGATGCGCAGTTCGATCAGCTTGCGGTCGCCAAACAGCGACATCGACTGATTCACTGACTGTAATTCACCCCATTTGAAATAGCGCTCTGCGATCAGCACTTCACGCTCGGAAAAACCGACCGCACGCGCGCGGGCGCGAATCCGGTCGGCCGCTTCCAGCGCGAGCAGGTGCTCGTCACTGCTGATCACGTATAGCGAGGCCAGTGATTTCGAAAGATGCGCATCAAGCGCTTCGGCGCGCAGCTGCATCGCTGATGTTATTGCTCGGGCTTGAGGCGGGAGAGCTGGCGCATGATCTGGCTGACGGCATCGCGACGCAAGTCGTTGTAGGTCATGCGCTCTTCCGTTTCCTTGGCCAGTGCCTGAGATTCGCTGTAGCTGAGGAAGGCCTGCAATGCCAGTTCATTGGGCTGTAGCAGTTTCTTGTTGTCCTTGTCCGCGACTTCGAAATTGACACGATAGAGCAGACTGAATTCACGTACCTGACCTTGCGCATTGAGCGTCAGAATTTTCTTTTCCTGAGCTTCGGAAATAATTCGCAGCGTGACGGCGCCTGCTTTCTGATCGGGGGCAAGCGTGGTACTGCCTTGGGAAAGGATGGCGCCGCGCAGCTCGCGTTCCAGTGGCGTGCCGCGCGCAGCTTCCAGATACACGGAGTCGAAAGACATCCGCGAATCCGGCGTCGTTCCGCGCAAATGAAAGCCGCAGCCGGACAGCGAGACCAGCAGCAGCGCGGACACAGCGAACACCAACAGGCGACGATCCAGGGTCATGCCATTCTCCTCAGGCGACAATATTCACCAGCTTGCCGGGCACGATGATGATTTTCTTTGGCGTGCCAGCCACATGTTTTTGTACCTGCTCGCTGGCCAGTGCGGCGGCTTCGATGCTGGCCTTGTCCGCATCGCGTGCCACGGTGATGCTGCCACGCAGCTTGCCATTGACCTGCACCATCAGCTCGATCTCGGATTGCTCCAGGGCGGCGCTGTCCACTTCCGGCCAGGGCGCATCGAGAATATCACCCATCACGCTGGCGTATCCCAGATGCTGCCAGAGTGTGTGGGTGATGTGGGGTGCGACCGGGTAGAGCACGCGCAGGAAAATGCCAAAGCATTCGCCAATCGCTTTGCGGGCATCGGCGCTGTCGTCCAGCTTTGCGCTCTCGAGCAAATTCATCATCTTCATGCAGGCCGATACCACCGTGTTGTACTGCACTCGACCGTAGTCGTGGTCAGCCTGCTGCAATATCTTGTGCGCTTCACGGCGCAGTGTCTGAATGTCGGTTGTGGCAGTGCCGGGTTTGCCTGACAGGTCCAGCCGTTGCGCGTGTGTGTGCGCATAGGCCCACACGCGGCGCAGGAAGCGATGGGCGCCTTCCACGCCTGAGCCGGACCATTCGAGTGTTTGCTCGGGTGGCGACGCAAACATGGTGAACAGGCGTGCAGTATCAGCCCCATGTTCATCAATGATGGCTTGCGGATCGATGCCATTGTTTTTGGATTTCGACATTTTTTCCGTGCCGCCGATATGCACTGGCTGCCCATCGCTGCGCAGCGTCGCGGAGACGGGCCGGCCTTTTTCGTCGAGGTTCAGCAAAACTTCTTCCGGGTTGAACCAGATTTTTTTGCCAGCCGCATCTTCGCGGTAATAGGTTTCGTTGAGTACCATACCCTGCGTGAGCAGGTTCACGAAAGGTTCGTCGAATTTCACCAAGCCGAAATCACGCATGACTTTCGTCCAGAAGCGCGCGTACAGCAGGTGCAGAACCGCATGTTCGATACCGCCGATGTACTGGTCCATCGGCATCCAGTAATCATTGCGGTCATCCACCATGGCCTTGTCGCTGCCGGGTGAGCAGTAGCGCATGTAGTACCAGGAGGAGTCGACGAAGGTGTCCATCGTGTCGGTCTCGCGGCGCGCCGCTTTGCCGCAGCTCGGGCAATCGACCTTCAGGAATTTTTCATGTTTGTTGAGCGGATTGCCGGAGCCATCGGGCACGCAATCTTCGGGCAGTACGACCGGCAGATCTTTTTCGGGTACCGGCACATCACCGCAGTCGGGGCAATGGATGATCGGTATCGGTGTGCCCCAGTAACGCTGACGTGAAATCCCCCAGTCGCGCAGGCGGTAGGTGATTTTTTTCTCGCCCAGATTTTTAGCTGCGAGATCGGCGGCTACCGCATCGACCGCTGCCTGATAGTTCAGGCCATCGTATTTGCCGGAATTGATGCAGCGACCCTGAGTTTTGTCCGCATACCACTCTTGCCAGCTGTCGGTGCTGTAGGTCTGACCGTCGACGGCGACCACCGCGTCGATCGGCAGCTGGTATTTTTTTGCAAAAGCAAAATCACGCTCGTCATGGGCGGGCACGCCCATCACCGCACCGTCACCATAGGTGATCAGCACATAGTTGCCGACCCAGACATCCACGGCTTTGCCGGTCAGCGGATGCGTGACGGTGAGGCCCGTGGGCATGCCTTTCTTTTCCATCGTCGCCATGTCGGCTTCGATCACGCTGCCCTGCTTGCATTCGGCGATAAAGGCAGCCAGTGCGGGGTTCGATTGCGCGGCATGCGCCGCCAACGGATGCTCGGGTGCGACCGCACAAAAGGTCACGCCCATGATGGTGTCAGCGCGGGTGGTGAACACCCACATGTTGCCGTCATTGATCAGCTTGCCACCGGCATCGCTGATCTGGTGCGGGAAAGCGAAGCGAACACCGGTAGATTTACCGATCCAGTTGGCCTGCATGATGCGTACACGCTCAGGCCAGCCGGGCAGTTTGTGCTCAACGTGATCGAGCAGCTCTTCTGCATAATCGGTAATGCGCGCGTAATACATCGGAATTTCGCGCTTTTCGATCACGGCGCCGGAGCGCCAGCCGCGGCCATCGATCACCTGCTCGTTGGCCAGCACGGTTTGATCAATCGGGTCCCAGTTCACCGTACCGGTTTTTTTATAAATGATGCCTTTTTCCAGCATCTTCAGAAACATCCACTGGTTCCAGCGGTAATAATCCGGACTGCACGCGGCCATCTCGCGCGACCAGTCGATTGCTAGACCCATGGATTGCATCTGGGTCTTCATGTACTCGATGTTCGAGTAAGTCCATTGCGCAGGCGGCACCCCGTTGGCCATTGCGGCATTTTCAGCGGGCATGCCAAACGCATCCCAGCCCATGGGCATGAGGACGTTGTAGCCCTTCATGCGCAACTGACGCGCCATCACGTCATTGATCGTGTAATTGCGTACATGGCCCATGTGTAATTTGCCCGAGGGGTAGGGCAGCATCGAGCAGGCGTAAAACTTCTTTTTTTCCTTGCCCTGCGTATCGCGCGCATGCTCGGTGACTTTGTAAGCGTCTGTTTTGCGCCAGTGTTCTTGGGCCGATTGTTCGACTTCGGTAGGGCTGTATTTGTCTTGCATGACGGCGGAAGAGGGTGTGTAGGCAGAGCCGGCCATTATACCGGCTGGGCGTGGTGACAATGGTGGCGGGCAGGCGGGTTAAGCGCTAAAACGTGATGAGATCCATGCACGCAGACCCAGGGCATTTGAAATAGCGGATTGTCCGCAACGGTCGATCCTGGCGTTCGCTGGCTTGACGGTTGCGGGACTGGCGCAACGATTTGAGTCGGGCGCGACCGTCCGGAGTCTTCAGGCGCCGGGCTCCGGGCCTTTTATTTGCCCGCGCCCTTTGGTTCAGTCACAAAACCGATTTTGGTCATGCCGTTACCCTGAGCCGACGCCATAACCTGTGCGATCGTTTCATAGCGGGTGGATTTGTCGGCTCTCAGATGCAATTCGGGTTGGGGCTTTTTTTGCGAGGCGGCGCTGAAGCGCGTGGCCAGTTCGTCCTGGGTGACAGGCGCGTTGTTCCAGAACAGCTTGCCGTCGGCATTAATCGCCAGCGTGATAGTTTCCGGTTTTTCGGGTGCTGCCTGAGAGGGCGCATTGGGCAAATCAAGTTTGATCGCGTGCGTAAAAAGCGGTGCAGTGATGATGAAAATTACGAGTAGCACCAGCATGACGTCCACCATTGGCGTGACGTTGATGTCTGCCATCGGTGCCTGATGATTGCTTTCGTTGAATCCGCCGAATGCCATGATGAGCCGTGCCTTTATTGGGTGGGTTCGACTTTTTTGCGTCGTGTACTGATCCGCGAACCGGTCGTCAGGTGTGCGTGCAGGTCATGTGCGAAGGCATCCAGTTCGGACAGCGTGATCCGGTTTACCCGGGTAAACGCGTTATAGCCAAGTACTGCCGGAATCGCCACGACCAGACCGATGGCAGTCATGATCAGTGCTTCGCCGACCGGGCCGGCGACTTTGTCGATCTGAATCGTGCCTGAGGCCGAGACCGCTGCCAGCGCATGATAGATACCCCAAACCGTGCCGAACAGGCCGACGAAAGGCGCGGTAGAGCCCACCGAGGCCAGCAGCGTCAGTCCGCTTTCGAGGCGCGAGGAAACGCGGTTGATTTGCTGGCGCAGCGTACGGGTGACGAGTTCGCCCGGGTCAACGGTGGCATTGAGCGAAGCGCTGTTGGCTTTCACGCTGACCGCTTCGACCGCGTGGGAGGCCAGCGGCGCATAAACCTGCTCGGTATCGGCATGGCTCAAGGCCGTGATCGCGTCTTCCATACTGGGTGCGTCCCAGAAATGCTCGACAGCATTTGCGC
>JBILCO010000210.1:0-4331 GCA_044353075.1 Burkholderiaceae bacterium | reverse complement strand
CAGAGCGATCAGCAGGCGCTGGGTGAACTGTCGGGCCATGAAGCGTTCAATCTGGCCGCGCCAGCCGGGCTGATTCAGAAGTGCGAGTTGTGTATCCGGATGCATGAGTCACTACCTTGTCGTTTTATTAATGTGTCATCTGAGTTGCGTGTTTCATTGAACATGAAACAGCAAACCCGCAATTTTCTCACAAGGTATTTTCCAAGTGCAATTTGTCGGCGCAGGTAAAACAGGGCCGGTACCAAAGGCAGCGCTTTTCAGAACAAGGCCATCTGATTTTCTTCAAGTAGACAGTCAACGACAAACTGCAAAAGCAGCTGATGATGATCACCCTGGTGCCAGTAGGGGCGCATGTTCTTTTTCAGGTACCAACTGTCTTCGCTTTCGAGGTGGCAGCCGATCAGTCCTATCGGGCCTTGCACGATCGCCATGGGGTCACCATTGGCGTAAGTCGCGATTTTTTCGAACTCGCCGCCAACAAAGGTGGGCCCATCATAGAAGTACATCCGCTCTTCTTCGCCACGCCATAGGATGGGAACAGTCGTGGCATAGGACGACTTGATATCTGCCTTCGGACGTTTGATGTACTGCACCACTCGGGTATCTTTCAGGAGACGGAAATAATATGAATCGGCCCAATACGCGCCCATGCAAATACCCAGATACTTGCCGCCCCGATCGAGAAAGGTTTTGATGTCGTCGATATTGTTTTTCAGCAGCGACACGAAAGCGCTGTCATCGCCGACGCCGCCAGGAAAGACCACCATGTCCACCGCATCGAAAAAACCATCCGGTACTTTATGGCGGGTGAATATCCGTATGTTGTAGTTTGGCGAGAGGGCGCTGATGACGCCGTTCACGGATTCCATCGAGCAGGTCGGATGATGCAGGAAAATGGCGATGATTTTTTTCACTGGAAGCGTTCCCTGTTGCCGGTCTCCGCAAGACATATGCTTGATATTATAATTTTGATATCTCTCGAATGAGGTGGCGCTTCCTGCACAAACTTATATGATTCGCCTGACCGCGAATTCTAACGTTACTCCGCAATAGCTGCGACAAGCCCATGCCCGTAAAAGATTTTTATCCGTTTGAACCTCCGGATGCGACCGGTTTGTCATTGATCCCGCTGCATGTCCGCTACAAACTCGATTGCGCCGGTGTTCGTCTGCGCCTGTTGCAATGGCAGGCCATGACACCGGAGGAGAAAGGACAGCTGCTGCGATTGCCTGTGGCAACGCTGGCTGATCTGGACGAGTACAGGGCTGCATTAGGCCGGATGGCAGACCGACAAGGTGTCGCATTGCTGGCAGACGAACCGGGAGCAAGTAAAGCAGACTGGCGCAACGCGGATGCGTGGCCCGCAGTGGTGGTCAGACAGTGCGAGCTTCAGGGCTCGCCCTTGCCGCCGGTTTTACGCTGGCAGATGCTTGCTGAGCCTGACCGTCATGCGCTGTTCGTGCTTGCACGCTCAAATCACAGTCAGCGAGAGTTTCTCGAGGCGCTGGCGCTGTTTTTTGGGCGCTAATAACCAGGCTTTCGTCATACATCAGATGACCGCAACCACGGCCGACAAGACAAGACTCAGGCCAGCAGTTGCCTGTGAGTCGTCAGCGCATCGCGAACGATAGGGCTCATCGCAGCAGCATCCTCGTTGTCCAGGCTGGCCACAATCACGCGACGCATGCGCGGATCCCAGAAGCGCTTCAGATGGCTGGCGATATCTTTTTCAGCCTCAGCGCGATTAGGCATACTTTCGAAGAACTGACCAATCTGGTTGGCCATCTTGATTAACTGTTGACTGTCCATGTTTCAACTCTTCAGCCGTTCCGGGTGGGTGTAAATAACATACGCGTGGTCGCGCATGAAACCGATCAGTGTCAGCCCTGCGCTCTCCGCCAGACTGACCGCAAAACTGGTCGGCGCCGAAATTGCTGCGACCAGACCGATATTCATGATGGCCGCTTTCTGCACCATTTCATAACTGGCGCGGCTGGTGATCAGCAAGGCGCCTGTCGTCAGATTCATTCGCCGTGTAACAAGCGCACCGATCAGTTTGTCGAGCGCATTGTGCCGGCCTACATCCTCGCGCACCAGCACGACCTGACCTTGCGCATCCATCCATGCCGCCGCATGCGTGGCACCGCTTTGCTGTTGCAGCGGCTGCAGCGCCTGCATTGCGCGCATGCCGGCCATCAGCTGATGATCCGCAAAAGCATACCGGTGCGTCACTGGCGATATCACACGACGCACCTGATCCAGTGCCTCCGTACCGCATAGACCGCAGCCAGTACGGCCGGTCATATTGCGGCGACGCTCTTTGAGCGCCACAAAACGTTCCGACGCAATCTGCAGATGCACCAGCAGGCCATCGTCGCGCTGCTCGATCTCGGCTTCATACAACTCCGAGGGCTGCGCGATGATGCCTTCGGTCAGCGAAAAACCGAGCGCAAAATCTTCCAGATCATTCGGTGACGCCAGCATCACCACATGGGAGATGCCGTTGTATTCCAGCGCCACCGGCACTTCCACCGCCAGCACGTCTGCAGATGTGCTTTGAACGCCATCCCGGCAGCGCAGCACCGATACTTCAGCCAGCGTTTCAGCGCCCTGCATCAGTCCATATCCTCAGTGCCTCACTGCCCGGGAGCTGGCCCATGCTTAATCAGCCTTGGCCAGTTCCAGCTGTTGCTTGTTGAAACGTTCGTACTCGCGCTGCCATTCCGACGGCTGAGTGACTGGCATCACCTGCACCGCGGTGACCTTGTACTCGGGGCAGTTGGTCGCCCAGTCGGAATTGTCGGTCGTGATCACATTCGCGCCGGATTCCGGGAAGTGGAAGGTGGTGTACACCACGCCCGGCTGAACATTTTCAGTGATCGTCGCGCGCAATACCGTCTGACCCGAGCGTGACTCAATACCCACCCAGTCATCCTGACGGATACCGCGTTCTTCGGCGTCATGTGGATGAATCTCCAGACGATCTTCGCTGTGCCAGCGCACATTCTCGGTACGCCGTGTCTGCGCGCCGACGTTGTACTGCGACAGAATGCGGCCGGTGGTCAGGATCAGCGGGAAGCGCTGTGTGACTTTTTCATCGGTGGCGACATATTGCGTGATGATGAATCGACCTTTGCCGCGAACAAACGAATCAATGTGCATGATCGGCGTGCCTTTTGGCGCGTTGTCATTGCAGGGCCACTGCACGCTGCCGAGCTGCTCGATCTTCTTGAACGAGACACCGGTGAAAGTCGGTGTCAGTGCAGCGATCTCATCCATGATTTCAGACGGATGCTTGTACTGCATCGGATAGCCGAGTGCATTGGCCAGCAACTGCGTGACTTCCCAGTCCGAATAACCGGCTTTCGCAGGCATGACCTTGGTCACGCGCGAGATGCGGCGCTCGGCATTGGTGAAGGTGCCGTCTTTCTCGAGGAAGGATGAGCCGGGCAGGAAAACGTGCGCGTACTTGGCCGTCTCGTTGAGGAAGATGTCCTGCACCACAATGCATTCCATCGCTGACAGCGCAGCTGACACGTGCTGTGTATCCGGATCGGATTGCACAATGTCCTCGCCCTGGCAGTACAGGCCCATGAAGCTGCCATCCAGCGCGGCATCAAACATGTTCGGGATACGCAGACCCGGCTCAGGATTGAGCGTGACATTCCAGCGCGCTTCGAATTCGGCACGTGCAATGCTGTCGGAGATGTGGCGGTAGCCTGGCAGTTCATGCGGGAAGGAACCCATGTCGCAAGAGCCCTGCACATTGTTTTGACCACGCAGCGGATTCACGCCGACGCCTTCACGGCCGACGTTACCAGTCGCCATCGCCAGATTCGCGATGCCCATCACCATGGTCGAGCCCTGTGCGTGCTCAGTGACACCCAGGCCGTAATAAATCGCCGCGTTGCCACCGGTGGCGTACATGCGTGCGGCAGCGCGCAGCGTGTCAGCCGGAATGCCGGTCACGGCTTCCATCGCTTCGGGTGAATTCTCAGGGCGTGCAACGAAAGCCGTCCACTCATTAAAGGACTGCATATCGCAGCGCTCTTTGACAAAGTCTTCTTTCACCAGACCTTCGGTGACGACCACATGCGCCATCGCAGAAATCACGGCGACGTTGGTGCCGGGCTTGAGTTTGAGATGGTGGTCGGCCTGGTAGTGCGCGCCCTTGACCATTTCGGTCGTGCGCGGATCGACGACGATCAGTTTCGCACCCTGACGCAGACGACGCTTCATTTGCGACGCAAACACCGGGTGCGCGGCGACCGGATTGGCACCGATCACCATGATCACATCCGCATGCATGACCGAATCAAACGTTTGTGTAC
>JBILCO010000339.1:0-6365 GCA_044353075.1 Burkholderiaceae bacterium | reverse complement strand
AAATGCTTTTTATAAATAGAGCAATTATTTGGTAGTTACTTTATCGGCAAGACTTAGGGCGCTCTTGATCATTTCGTAAACTCGATCTTTACCGGATTTTGATTTTACAAGCGCTGATTTGCTGCTGGAGCAAAATTCCAAGTAGTGGCTTCTAAAGAAAATAAAATCGCGAGAAAATTGATATCCAAGTGATCCAATAGATCTCGGCATAATGCTAGTAGCGCTCGTTGATCCAATAAAAATCCAGAGAAATTTTTGAATCTCTATAACAATTACACGACGACTTGTGACTATTACGTGAGCCTTTTTAGGTGAGCCTAGTATCCAAGCAATAATGCTTTCGAAAAATGACATAAGCCTTGCAAATATGCTCGGAGAGATATTGTATGCATCGCCCTCGAGATAACAAATAACTTCCTCGCCACTTTCAAGCGGCATAAATTTTTTCAAAATCTCCATAGATTATCCCTATATGTTGTTTGCTATCGATCTTGGTTTGCACTGCAAATTTAGTTGAATTACAAAATTCATAGCTACATTATCACAAATCAACAGTGGCCCTTGGGGTATGGGGCAAGTGATTAGTGCACCAAATAGCATTGAGCTGAAATCGGTGATTATTTGGTGGGGTAAGATCAATCAAAATCGCGGCAGTTTGAAATTATTTCCACATCCGCAATAAAATCACCAAAAAACAAAAATGATATTCTGATATACCATGACTAGTTCCTAAATTTAGTCCGAATTCGATCTAGAGTCTGTGGTTAGTCTCACGAATCACAGTCAATCGACCCGACCGGATTTTCAATTCAAGTCCTAATTATAAAAATAGTAATTTGGTGGTGTCGATAAAGCTCTTGCGGCAACTTAGATTCAACCAGAAAAATAAAATACGGCCTGTAATTATGAAACATATTTCAGCATCCATTTTTTTGTGCTTCGTTTCTTCGATTGCATACGCGGATAATTTTTTCCTTGGTACAGACGAATGCATAATCTTGGTTGCATCTACAAAGTCTGAGTCAGATGCCAGAAAAATTCAAAGCGAATATCCGGGATCAATCCTCTATTTTTCTAAATCCGGATATATCGCTATTGGAATAGAAAAAGTTACAAAGAGAAAATCTGCTGATCGCATTAAAGATCTCTTATTGAATGGAGAGATACCAAAAGGGTCAAATTGCGCCGACGCATCAAGACTCGCCGGATTGCTTGACAGCGTACAGAGCAATAGCGTTGAAGAAGATCAGAGTTTTTATGAAGATAAAAATGTATCTACGAGTGATCCAATTAAAAATAAAAAACGTACCGTGGTTCCGCCGCCCAGCGTCAAAACGAATCTGGAAAAAGCCATAAGTCCTTACACTTCGAATTTGAAAAAATGGAACAATTTTTCTGAAGAGGGCGGACTTTACAGATCAAATATATGGCATGGCATGACAGTTTTTCAAGCGGCGGTGAGTTACAAGACAGATACAAAAAAGATCTATGCTGTTCACTTATCTGTGGGGCGCGATGTGCCTGTAAAAAAAATTCGGTCGACAATCAATATGTATTGTGGATTTACTGATCAAAGTTGGGAGAGAACCGTTAGAGGTGATTATTTGTCGGGCACTGCGGAGAACGACGTCTGCAGAGCAGTTTATGTCCCCGATAACAAGCAAACTATGGGTTTTAGTTTTGAGCTCAAATAATCTTAAATACTAGAATTTTAATTTAATAATTTAATTTGCAGAGAGCGGGGATTCATCTATGTGGCTAAAGTTAAAAAAATTTGCGCTGGCTGTTTTTTTACTAAATTCGATTGCGTCGGCGAATGATATTAGTCAGCTTGATGGGGACTGGTACAGCTTCAAATGGAAATATGGATACTCACTGAGTAACGGCAAAGGCGTTGCTTTCGCTTCGAATAGTGCCAATTTCAAAGTGGGCCAAGAGATCGTCCGGTTGACGGAGGTTTCCAAGGGAAACTTTGTAGGGGAAAACATCTACAAAGATGGAAAATTTTATAAAGTGAAGGCCACGCTGCAGCCCAGCGGTAAGTTGTTGTTTGAGGGCGAAAAGAATGTCAAGTGGGAGATGGAAAAGATTGATCCCGAAACATATTCATCGATCGTCAATGCAAAACCTGAAAAACAAGTGAAATCAAAACCAGAAAAACGTGAGCGAAAAAATGATCCATCGCCAGCTGATGTTGATCTTTTTTGTAGTGGAATTCTTTCAAGAGCGTCCGGTTTGATTAATGAGAACCTGAATCAATTTTCAGGAGAGGACAAGGAAACACTGGAGCAGTTATCTCAGCACCTCAGCAATAACGGTTTGCTCCTGATGCAAAAAGGTGTGCTGAACGGAGGTGATCTCGAAAATTCAAATATCGGAATGCGTTTTGCAAACGAAAAAATTGGAAATCAGTTTATCGCGATTGTTCAAGATGGATCTGACCAGAAAAATGCAATAATGGGATGTTTAAAACGAAACCAATAAATACTTGGGGTGATGTTAGAGATGATTTATTCTCGGGAAGCGCTGTTTAAATAACCTTGTACACTTTTTGGTAAAAGAAATAGCGTCTTTCCATTAATTTGGCACGGTCTCGCATCGAACAACTGCGTTGGCTGTTCATAAAATGCGGATTTATTCGGTGAGTCCTTGAAGTCAATTTCTATTTTTTCCGGGAAATAATGAAACACAAAGTTCTGACCCTCGTTCTCGTCACAATGTCGTTTTCTGCCTTCGCAACATTGCCGGCGCCGAGTGCATTGCCTAAAAACGGCAACTGCCCCTCGAATTACATCGCCAAAGGGAATGAATGCGAGCCCACAAAAGAGGCGAGATTTGCAGTCGCTAAAAGCGGGGTTTGTCCAGAGGATTACGACACCGATGGAAACTACTGTGTGGCGACGCCAGATGCCCGATTGGCTATTCGCCGTGCAGCCATGAGCTGTCCCAAGGGCTATACGCCGATTGGGGATTATTGCGTTTCTGAAAAATAGATCTGGTTCATCTGAATTCCGCCGGCTTGATATTTATCGCCGATCTTGTTTTCTCGTAAACATTCAGGAATTCCCGATCGCCAGTGCTTGTATACAGTTGCTTCAGCGTGTCGCAGGTCTGCAGCATTTTCCGTGTACCGGGATCCGGATTGAACAAATGCTCAAATAGTGGTCCGGAGATCGACTGGTCTGGGACGGTGACGGAGAACGGTTCGTTGGCCAATATGACGGAATGCAGGCGTTCCTGCACGAACACTTTCCATGGAACGAGCTTCGGGCCGTAGGTCGTGTTTGCATTCAAAAGCGCGCCGAAGTCACTGCCACTTTCGCTGATGTCCAATAATTTATCCGCAAAATACAGCCATCTTCTCCAGTAAGCGGGTTTCGCAACAATATAGTTGCTCGTTACTGAATTTTGGGAATGATTGACTAAATTTTGCAGATCGATGTTGTAGTCGATTTGCCGAAAAAATTCTTGGGAAACGGTAGTGATGTGTTCATGCCATAACTCACCTTGTTCAAAGACGTTTTTGAAGTAGGCGATAAAATCCCAGGTGGAAGAGAAAAGGGCTACCTGAAAATTCCCACCTGTTTGCTCAACGACTGAGCGAACGTCGACCGATCGGAAGCCCGTTTTTCTCTCAAATTTTGGCGAGAAAAATCCATACCATGCATCTTCTTCCAGTTGCGTATTTTTGAGATACGTTCTAATTGGCCAGAATTCATACCAGTCGGGGCGCTCACTCTGACGATTGTCTAGCGGTGTGAAGCCTTTATCGAGCGCCTCGAAGGATGAAGAGTCGTAGTAGATCTGAAATAGATTAACGGTCATTAAATTTTTTCGTGAATCGATTGCGGTCAAAGAATTCCGGACAGTTGTATTGTTCAATCCACCGTATATTCATCGTCTTTTCCGAGCTTTAATGTAATGGTTTCCTTGTATTTTTTCAGATCAGCTTCTGAGGAGTTTTTGCGTAAATGAGTCAGCCAGAACAGCGTCGTGATCTGACTGATTTTGTCCCATGTTTTCACTTCCTGCTCAGCCGTGGCCTGCACATCCCGACTGAATTTCGGCGGCGTGGCTGAAAGATCCTCACCCGCAAAGCTCATGTGGTCCGCATTGGCAAGTACGAGTTGTTCGCGCTTGCCGGGCGGCAGACCTTTATACACAAATTTTCTTTTGGTCAGTTCAACGCCAAGACGCATGGTGTCGGTGTCATTTTTGAGCGTCACGTGGGCATCATGATCGCCGGTAATACAAAAGAATGGTATTTTGACAGTTTTCATGGCTTTGGCTGATGCCGCTGACATGGCCGTCGGAGAAAATGCAATAGCAGCCTTGATTCGGGGATCAGCCAGATTGGCACCATTGGATTGCCCGGCAATCGATTGCACGGTCAGGGCGCCATAGGAGTGTCCGGCAATACCACTTCGATCACGATCAATAAAATTTTTGAGATCAGGATCCGCAAGACAAACATCGATCACATATGTGCAATCAGTGACTCTCAATCCATATTGCGGAAAAGCCAGCGCGTCACGCAGATTGGCCTTGAGCGATTTTTTTGAGGTGTCCCAGATGTCGTCATTGGTCACCGGATGCGAGAGGGTCACCACCACAAAGCCTGCTTTGCGCCAGGCTTCACACCAAGGGGCGCCGTTATTCAATCCACTACCGAGCCCGGGTGAGTAGATGATGAGTCCGGTTTTTTCTTTGACGATGGGCAGGCGTATCCGTATACCTATTTTTCTTTTGGTCGCCGGATTGAACAATGAATAATCCAGCGGCTCGTTCAGATTGGCATCCGGTCGGATCAGGTGCGCGGGACTAGTCGGGACCGGTTGGTCAGAGACGACAGCGTCGGTCGAAGGCGTGCGCACTGATTTGGGAGGCGTCGCCGATGATGTTTTGGCGGATGCAGGTAATCCCCAGCCGGCAATGAACAGCGTCCCCAGTCGTCCTAGCCGACACAGCGTCCGTCGTTTTTGAGTGGGCTTGTGTTCAGGCATGAGTGCGATAGCAAAATAACATTTTTGTTTCCTGCGCTAACGGATAGTAATTTCTATAAGTATTATCACTGATTATCCGACGTTGTTGCCGTGTGTTTGCGGACGATGAGGGCGTTGGAATCGTCGAATATAATCATGACGCAAACGGTCTTGCTTGCGTCATGACTATCGGTTGATTCAGGTGCTCACCCTGCCATCGTTGTTTCCCGTTTTTTCAGCTGAATTCGCCCCTTGAAACTGTCCCAACTTCTGCAATCCGATCCGAATAGCCTCTACTGGCAAGCCCAGGACCTCAGGCAGCAGAAAGCCGGGGAACTGGCGTTTACAACTGCGCACCGGATGTTCAGTATGGCGTCGCTGATGGGCATGCATGCGGCTCGCTATCATTTGGGCCTGATGAATCTTCGGGGCGAAGGCCGTGCGCGTGATCGTGTTCGGGCACTGATGTGGTTCAGGCTGGCGGGTAGTCGTGACGAACCACGTGCGGCCCGTCAGGCGGTTGAATTGGCCGCCGATCTCAAGCCTGCCGACATTCGTCAGGCGATGCAAAGCGCAAAGCGTTTCGATGAAGCCGTGGTGAAGTTCAGAGCCGCGCGCGGCGGCGAGGATGCGCAGGCCATGGCAGCGCTGGGTGCGCTGCTGATGCAGGGTGATGGCGTTGATCAGGATACGACCCTTGCGGTCGAGTGGCTGCTGCAGGCCGCAGAAAAAAATCACGCCGAAGCCCAGTGGCGCTTGGGCCTGGCGTATGCCCGGGGCGATGGCGTGGTGAAAAGTACGGCGGAGGCTGCGCGCTTGCTTCAGTTATCTGTGGCTCAGGCAAACAGCGATGCGCAATTTCATTGGGCACAGTGCCT
The DNA here is from genome assembly GCA_044353075.1 of Burkholderiaceae bacterium. GTDB lineage: Bacteria > Pseudomonadota > Gammaproteobacteria > Burkholderiales > Burkholderiaceae_D > Pernthalerella. The sequence goes on along the minus strand of JBILCO010000339.1, from coordinate 505 downwards.
TGAGCAGCAACCGAATCATGCGGAGCTTCAGGCGCAGGTACTCAGCCTGTACGAAGCTGCCGCACACCAGGGTCATATGTTGGCGCAGCTGCATCTGGCCTACTCACTCAGAGCCGATGAAGTTATTCACGCGCCCGAACATGAGGCTAGTGTGTTACCGGCACCCCGTAAATCGAGCCGACGAAATTCGGCGCCGCATCTCGTGCGCTCACTGAGTTTTTTCCGGATGGCGGCTGAGCAGGGGAACGCCGAGGCCCAATTCGAATTAGGCCAAATGCATGCCCAAGGACTGGGCATTACCCAGCGATTCGAAGCCGCTGCCGATTGGTACTTGCTGGCCGCAAAGCAGGGGCATGCCAAAGCCCAATTTCATTTGGGGTTTTTGTATTCTCACGGGCAGGGTGTCAGGCAAGACTATGCAAAGGCCTACCAGTGGTACTGCATCAGCGATCGCTTTGGTTATGTGCTCGCAAAAAAAAACCTTGCGTTCATGGGTAAAAAACTC
>JBILCO010000129.1:0-6415 GCA_044353075.1 Burkholderiaceae bacterium | reverse complement strand
AGCCTTTCGTCAATGCACTGGGCGCGCTGACGGGTAATCAGGCCATGCAGCAGGTCAAAGCAGGTCTGAAAGCGATTTACCTCTCCGGCTGGCAGGTCGCAGGTGACGCCAACCTCGCCGGTGAAATGTACCCTGACCAGTCGCTGTACCCGGCCAACTCAGTGCCGATGGTCGTCAAGCGCATCAACAACACCTTCCAGCGTGCCGATCAGATCCAGTGGTCCGAGGGCAAGAACGACATCGATTTCTTCGCTCCGATTGTCGCTGATGCCGAAGCCGGTTTTGGCGGTGTTCTGAATGCCTTCGAGCTGATGAAGTCCATGATCGAAGCGGGTGCCGCCGGCGTTCACTTTGAAGACCAGCTCGCATCGGTGAAGAAGTGCGGTCACATGGGTGGCAAGGTTCTGGTGCCATCCCGTGAAGCTGTTGAAAAGCTCAATGCTGCACGTCTGGCCGCGGACGTTTCGGGTACGCCGACGATTCTGGTGGCGCGTACCGATGCCGAAGCAGCCGACCTGCTGACTTCCGATGTCGACGACAACGACAAAGCTTTCCTCACCGGCGAGCGCACACCGGAAGGCTTCTTCCGTACCAAGCCCGGTATCGATCAGGCGATCTCGCGCGGTCTGGCTTACGCACCGTACGCCGATCTGGTCTGGTGCGAAACTGGCAAGCCTGATCTGGCTTTCGCCAAGAAATTCGCTGAAGCGATTCATGCGAAATTCCCCGGCAAGATGTTGTCCTATAACTGCTCGCCGTCGTTCAACTGGAAGAAAAATCTCGACGACGCCACCATTGCCAAATTCCAGAAAGAACTCGGCGCGATGGGTTACAAGTTCCAGTTCATCACCCTGGCCGGCTTCCATGCGCTGAACTACTCGATGTTCAATCTGGCTCATGGCTATGCACGTAACCAGATGTCGGCTTTCGTCGAACTGCAAGAGGCAGAATTTGCCGCTGCAGAAAAAGGCTTCACCGCCGTCAAGCACCAGCGCGAAGTCGGTACCGGTTACTTTGATGCCGTGACTCAGGCGATCCAGCAGGGTCAGTCGTCAACGACAGCACTGCATGGCTCGACTGAAGACGAGCAGTTCTTCGACAAGAAGGTGGCGTAAAAAAATTTCAGCACCGCTGAAAAATTTCAAAGCCGCTGAATCCCGGCCTTCGCCGGGATGACGATAGAAGTTTTAAGGTCGCCACACCAACTACCGTCATCCCGGCGCAGGCCGGGATCCAGTGTCTTGGTTTGATTACTCAAAGCGGAACAAAGAAGGCTGCGCCTCACGAGGGTGTGGCCTTTTTTATTGCCCGGCCAGACTTGGTAGAATCCGTGCTCACCTCTCTTTGCGCCCATCATGTTCAGCTACCGCCACGGTTTTCACGCAGGTAATCACGCCGATGTACTCAAGCATTGCGTACTGACGCAATTGCTCGGCTATCTGAATCAGAAAGAAGCGCCCTATATGGTGATCGACACCCACGCGGGCGCCGGTCTTTATCAGCTCGACAGCGACTATGCCACCAAGAGCGGTGAGTCCGATGAAGGCGTCGCGCTGCTGTGGGGCAGGGATGATGTACCAGACGTCGTCAACGACTACCTGCAAGTGATTCGCGACATGAACCCCGCAGGCCGGCTGCGACATTATCCCGGCTCGCCCTTTCTGGCTGAGCGCCTGATGCGTGATCAGGATCGTTTACGCGTGTTCGAGATGCACCCCACCGACAGCAAACTCCTGACTGAAAATTTTCGCAAACTCGAGGCGCATGCCGCTGCGAATGGCCAGCGATCGAGCGCTCGTGGCACGCGGGTGCAATTGCAGCGAGCCGATGGCTTTGCAGGTCTGAAAGCCTTGCTGCCACCACCCTCGCGGCGCGGACTGGTGCTGATGGATCCTTCCTATGAAGACAAGGACGACTATCGCAAGGTAAAGGTCGCTATCGAGGATGCGCAAAAGCGGTTTGCCACCGGTACCTATGCGGTCTGGTATCCGGTGCTGGGCAGGCTTGAGTCTCAGCAGTTGCCCGAGCGTCTGAAGCGTGTCGCAATGTCGGAATGGCTCAATGTCACTCTCACGGTGGCCGGACCGTCAGGGGAAGACAAACGACTGCGCAGCAGCGGCATGTTCATCATCAATCCACCTTGGACTCTGGAGGCGACACTCAAGGACGTCATGCCCTGGCTCACCAAGGCGCTGGCGCAGGATGAGGGCGCCGGCTTCGCGTTGCAGACGGGCAAGGCTGCAAAGCCAGTGAAAGCGCGGGCGGAATGAACAAGGCTTTTGTGAAAGAGACTGATAGCGACGAGGATGATGACGGTGGCTTGCCGCCGATTCCGCCGGGCGCCAAAAACTACATCACACCGCAGGGCTATCAGCGCATACGCGAGGAACTGCTGCAGCTGATTGATACCGAGCGGCCCGAGGTCGTCAAAATCGTTCATTGGGCAGCCTCCAATGGAGACCGCTCTGAGAACGGTGACTACATTTACGGCAAGCGCCGGCTGCGCGAAATTGACCGGCGCATTCGTTTTCTGACTAAACGACTGGATCTCGCCGAGGTCGTTGATCCCAGCGTCCACCATGGCAGCGACCAGGTATTTTTTGGGGCCACCGTCAGCTATCAAAACAATGCGGGTAGCGAGCATACCGTCACGATTGTCGGCATCGATGAGCTTGACCCGCTCAAGGGCAAGATCAGCTGGGTGTCGCCGGTGGCACGTGCGCTGACCAAGGCGCGCGAGGGCGATGTGGTCACGCTCACCACCCCGGCTGGCGAAGACGAGCTGGAGATTCTGCGCGTCATCTACCCGTCATCGGCTTGACGTAAAATTGCATTAAGTTATTCCTCCCGCACTGGCTCTGTCCGGATACCGCATGCCGATTATTTTTCCTACGCTGAATCACCCACTGCGCGTACCGCTCGCCGCTGAAATTCATTCCCGCCCGCCCATTCGTCTGGAAGCGCCCGAGCGCATCACGCAAATGGCGGTGCATGGCCGAAACGAAGCTGCGGGTGGCCGGTCGGGTGCCCAGACAGAATTGCTGACCTTGCTATGCGCACAGTTTGGTGTGACGCCGCCGGCGAACGAAGCCCGTTATTTTTTTCATGACTTCGGACGGTTCCGCCTGAAGTGGGAGTGTCATACCGAATTCGCCAGCTACACCTTTGTTGCCGGCGTGCGTATGGCCCGATCCCCGGATAACCTGTTCGGTCAGATGCCATCGGCAGACTTGCCAGAAGCCTGGCTGTTACGTTTGCAGGGTTTGCTGATGGTCGCCACCCACATCGTGCTCGAAACAGCAAGCGAGTCGGCGCAGGAAGCCGTGCCGCACATGCGACGTCTTTTCGAGGGTAATCCGGTGGTGGGCTGCGAAGCCTCCGAGGCGGCTCAGGTGTGGACGGACTTCCAGGTGCATGCAGACGGCTTTGTACGTTTTGTCGTGCGCGATGGTGGGCTCAAAGGGCAGCAAGCCGGTCGTCTGGTGCAAAGGCTGCTGGAAATCGAAACCTACCGGATGATGGCCCTTTTGGGCTTGCCGCATGCCCAGCGCGCGACACCGGTGCTCAACATGATCGAAGGCGAGCTGGCCTCGCTGACCTCGGCGATGGTTGAAATGGATCAGCCCAACCGTGAAGACGATGCCGAGGGTATGGCCCATGAGCAGTCCCTGCTGGAGCAGATTACCGCACTGGCCGCGCGGCTGGAGCAGCTGGCTGTCGATAACAGCTATCGTTTCTCTGCTTCCAATGCTTATTTCAATCTGGTCAATTCGCGTATCGAAGAACTCCGCGAGCGCCGGGTTCAGGGCATCCCAACCATTACTGAATTCATGCATCGGCGTCTCACACCGGCGATGAACACTTGCACGGCGGCGGCCCGTCGGCAGGAATTGCTGGCCGAACGTATCGCCAACACCAATGCCTTGCTGCGTACGCGGGTCGGCATTCGTCAGGAGCAGCAGAACAGCAAAATTCTGGCGTCCATGAACACTCGCGCGGCACAACAATTGCGACTGCAGCAGGCGGTGGAAGGTTTGTCGGTGGTGGCGGTGTCTTACTATCTGGCAGGGCTGATCAGTTACGGCGGCAAGGCCGCTAAAGCTTCTGGCCTGCCGGTCAATCCGGATCTGCTGACAGGGATTGCCGTGCCGGTCGTCGCACTGATCGTCTGGCTGGGCATCCGCAGGCTGAAGAAAAAAGTCACTCGCAAAGGACAGTAACGGCAGCTTCGGCAGTTTCTGAGCGCCTCTTTGTCAGAGCCTCTAGGTGCGTTCGCGCAGAATTCTTTCGACACCCTTGACGCGTTTGACATTGCGCATCAGTCGCGCCAGGTGAACGCGGTCTTCGACCTGCACCGTGAAGCGCAACTCAATCAGCGGGCTGCTGTTGCCCTCGTCCATCCCCACGTGCACGATGTTGGAATCGGACTCATTGATTTCCGCTGCCAGTCGCGCCAGCGCGCCTTTTTCATCATGCAGCAAGACACGGATGCGGCTTTCAAAGCGGCGTGCGTGTTCACTGGCCCAGCTGACCTCAATCCAACGGCCTGATTCTTTGGTACGCAGCCGCTTGGCGACTTCGCACTCCGCCGCATGGACCGACAGCGTCTGGTCGCGCCGCAGATGGCCGGTGAGTGCGTCGCCCGGTATGGGCAAACAGCAGGGTGCCAGCTGCACCGATGATGCCGGCTCATGGCCGTTGATAACGACAGGTTTGATCTTTGCCCCGGCCTGATCATCAGGCAGACTCTGCTTGTCATCCGTGCCCTGAAGCAGTCCGTGAATATGACGTGCCACCAGCATGGCCATACGCTTGCCAACACCGATCTCCGCGTACAGGTCGCTGACGGATTTGGCGCTGGTCTCATGAATCAGGCGCTCGCCCACCTCGGGTGAAAGGGTGGTCGGAAGCTCCAGCGCGGCCAGCGATTGTTCGAGCAGCATGCGTCCCAGTTCAATCGCTTCTTCACGGTCAATGGTACGCAGATGATGGCGTATGGCAGATCGCGCCTTGCCTGTCCGAACAAAGGTCAGCCAGTTCGGCGTAGGGCGGGCATCATCGGAGACATCGATGCCAACAATGTCACCGTTACGCAGTTCCGTCTTCAGTGCGGCCGGTTCGTGGTTGATGCGGGCTGACACCGCATGATCGCCAATGTCGGTATGAATGGTGTAGGCAAAATCCAGCGCAGTGGCGCCGCGCGGCAGCGCAATGATCGTGGATTTGGGTGTGAATACATACACGGAGTCCGGAAACAGATCGACTTTCACGTGTTCGAGAAACTCGACCGAGTCACCGGTCTGGTACTGAATGTCGAGCAGCGACTGCAACCAGGCATGGGTGCGCTGCTGCAGGTCCGTGAGTTGTCCATCTTCGTTTTTGTACAGCCAGTGCGCCGCGACGCCTGATTCAGCGACCCGGTGCATTTCCTCGGTACGGATCTGAAACTCCACCGGTGTACCGTAAGGGCCGATCAGGGTGGTGTGTAGCGACTGGTAGCCATTGAGCTTGGGTATTGCGATGTAGTCCTTGAACTTGCCCGGCATGGGCTTGAACATGGAATGCAGGGTGCCGAGTGCGACATAGCAGCTCGCAAAATCATTCACGACAATGCGAAAGCCGTACACATCAAGTACCTGCGAAAAGCTCAGATGCTTGTTGCGCATCTTGCGGTAAACGCCGTACAGCGTTTTCTCGCGTCCGTAGACACCCGCTTCGATACCGCCGTTCGCCAGCCCCTGTTTGACCGTTTCGAGAATTTTGCTGACCAGTTCGCGCCGGTTGCCGCGTGCTGCGCGAATCGCCTTCGAGAGGGTCCGATAACGCAGTGGCAGCATGTGCGAGAACGACAGGTCCTGCAATTCGCGATAAATGTTGTTGAGACCCAGGCGATGGGCAATAGGTACATAGACTTCCAGCGTCTCGCGCGCAATGCGCCGACGTTTTTCCGGCGCCATCGCGTCCAGCGTACGCATATTGTGCAGACGGTCAGCGAGTTTGACGAGGATGACGCGCACATCGCGGGCCATGGCCAGCAGCATCTTGCGGAAGTTTTCGGCCTGCTGCTCGATCTGGCTCTGGAATTCAATCTTGTCCAGCTTGGACAGTCCATCCACCAGCGCTGCGACGGGGGCGCCAAAGCGCTCGATCAGTTCATCTTTTTTGACATCCTGATCTTCCATCACATCGTGCAGCAGCGCCGCCATGATCGCTTGTGCGTCGAGCTTCCACTCGGCACAGATTTCAGCGACGGCAATCGGATGGGAAATATAGGGCTCACCCGACTTGCGCATCTGACCCAGATGCATTTCGTCAGAGAAGCGGTAGGCTTCCCTGATTTTTTTCAGTTCTGAGGGGGTCAGGTAGTCGGCCAGCCGGTTAACCAGCTGGGTAACGGAGGCTACCCCGGCAGTCG
>JBILCO010000128.1:0-6451 GCA_044353075.1 Burkholderiaceae bacterium | reverse complement strand
TGGTTCAGGCACAGCAACCACAGGCTGCACTACCCTGCTTCAATCGCGCGCTCACGCTTAAACCTGGTACCCCACTGTTCCGCGCCAACCTCGGCAAAGCGCTAACAGATCTGGGCCAATGGGAAGAGGCGCTCAATGAACTCGATGGCGCCCTTCACAGCGACTCCGGATTGGTTCAGGCGCATAACAATCGCGGCGTTGTGCTGCGACAGTTGGGCCGACTCAGGGAATCGCTGTCTGCCTTTGAAAAAGCCCTGTCGCTGGATCCGAGTCACGGCGAGAGTTGGAGCAATTTGGGCATCAGTCTGATGAAGCTGGGTCTCCCAGAGGACGCCATCATCGCTTTCGAACGCGCAACGACCCTGCGACCTCAAGATGCTGACGCACGGCATAACCTCGGCGTGGCGTATCTTGAGCAGCGTCATTCCGCCGCGGCCATCACGCATTTGCGTGAGGCGATCGCATTGCGGTCAGATTTTGCCGCTGCTCACTTTCATCTGGGGAACGCGCTTCTCCAAGCCAGTGAGCCGGCACAGGCCATCACGTCATATCGGCAAGCGCTCACATTGAACCCCGATGATGCGCAAACGCATCTTCATCTGGCCATGGCCTTGAAAATGATGCGCCAGCCTGACATGGCCTTACGCCATTTGCAGACAGCCGCAACACTGTTACCCGAGCTGGCCGAGGTCTGGTACCAGCTTGGCGAAAATCACTATCTGCTCTCCGATACGCATCAGGCACGCGAGAGCTACGAACAGGCGCTGCGGCTGCGTCCCGATTACGCGACGGCGCGCTGGGCACTTGCCTTCAGTTGTCTTCCGGGGATCGAATCCAGCACGATCAGTGCTGCGCAACATCGCATGCAATTTGCAAAAGAACTTGAGGCGCTTGACGCCTGGTTCACTGACGAGCGCTTGCCACTGGCACCTCAGGCCGTCGGTAGCAGCCAGCCTTTTCAGCTGGCTTATTACGAAGAAAACAACCGCGATTTGCTGCAACAGTATGGCCGTCTGTGTCATCGCCTGATGTCCCAGTGGCAGCAACGCGCATTACCTGCGACAAAAAAAACTACCGTGGGATCCCGCATTCGGGTGGGTATCATCAGCGCGCATCTTTTTGATCATTCAGTCTGGCACGCATTAGTTAAAGGCTGGCTTACACAACTGGATTCCGAATTATTCGAGCTGTGCATCTTTTCACTCGGCCAGCGATGCGACAAAGAGACCGAGATCGCCCGGCGTTGCGCCTCACATTTTTATGAAAACCGATCCACTCTTGCCTCGTGGGCGGAGTGTATTCAGCAGGCGGCTCCTGACGTGATTCTCTACCCTGAAATCGGCATGGACCCGCTGACCCTGCAACTCGCCAGCCTGCGGCTTGCACCGGTTCAAATTGCCAGCTGGGGCCACCCGGAAACCACGGGATTGCCCACGATAGATTATTACCTTTCAGCAGAAGCTTTCGAAACTGCCCACGCACAGTCGTATTACAGCGAGCAGCTTCTCAGACTGCCGCAGCTGGGCTGCTATGTCTTTCGACCGGATGTCAGGCCAGAGGCCCCGGATTTTCCCGCACTCGGGCTGGATCCAGCCCGCCCCTTATTTATTTGCGCGGGAACACCGTATAAATATGGCCCGCAATATGACGCGCTACTGGTAGATATCGCCGCAGACCATCCCGAAGCACAATTTGTTTTTTTCGAACACGCTAGCGGCTGGTCTGCGGCACTGCGGCAGCGTCTGGAACACGCATTCATCCGCGCAGGTCTGTCCACAGAAAAGCACATACATTTCCTGCCATGGATGCCTCCAGAAAAATTTTTCGGCCTGATGCGCGATGCCACTCTGTACCTGGATACCCCTGGCTTCTCAGGCTTTAACACAGCGATGCAGGCATTGATGTGCGGCCTGCCGACAATCACATTACAAGGTAAGTTCCTGCGCTCTAATCTGGCTGCCGGCATTCTCAAGCGACTGGCACTGAGCGAATTGATTACTCATTCAGCTGAAGACTATCGACGACAGGTGTTCTCCCTGATGTCAGACAAAGCACACAGAGAAAATTTAAAAAAGCAGATCTTTGAAAAAATAGACGCGATTTTTGAAGAGCCATCGGCCATACGCTCGATGGAAACTCTACTTATTTCACTCGCACATCGCGAAAAGGAAGTTCACGTATGAAAAAAATAGCCATTCTGAAAGGTACCTCTAATCATGATGTACTCAGGATATTTGCAGACCAGCTGGCCGATGGTTTCCGAGCGATAGGTAGAGAAGTCGAAGTTTTTGATCTCAATATCGGCGAAGTATTGTCGGATATTTTTATTCACCTGCGATCGGGACGTTTCTCCGCCGCCATTTCATTCAATGGCTTGCTGGGCGATTTGGTTGACGATCAGCAGCGAAGCTTGCTGAACAAACTGGATATCCCGTTTGTCAGCTGGCTGGTAGATCACCCCGCCTATCATTTCCCAAGAATGCAGCCTAGCTACGCGCACCGCTGGACTGTTTGTGCGCATCCCGATCATCAGGCATTCCTGGATGCGGCCCAGATCGGTGGACAAAAACTTTTAGCTTTATCAGCCGCATCAGGCCAATCAGTCGCATCCATGCCTTTTGAAGATCGACCCTATTCCGTGTTGTTCGCAGGTTCATGGATGGGGCACCCGGAACCATTTTGGGAAAATATTGGCGATCAATTCACGCGTGACATTGTTTCCAAAACCATTGAGCGCCTTGAATCCGACCCTTCAGCTGCCGTTTATAAAGCGATCTCCGATTCGATTCAGGCTAAAGGCATTACCTTCAATACTGACTACAACATTGCGAAAGTCTTGTTCAACACCCTGACTTACATCAGAAGGTTAGACAGGATTCGGCTGTTTGAAGCACTGGCAGGATCGGATTTGCCAGTGACCGTGGTCGGCGATGGCTGGGAGAGCCTGGGCAAACATCGCGCCGGTCTGAAATACCTGCCAGCTCGAGGAATGAATTCACTGGTCGATCTGTATGCACAAACTCGCTTCGTGGTCAGCATTAATGCAGGTAATGGCGCCAGCGAACGAAGTTTTAACGCTGCAGCCTACGGTGCCTGCGTCATATCCGATACCAATCCCTTGCTGGCCAAAGCTTTCGAGGGTGACCAGGAAATCGCCTTTTTCAATCGCTGCGATCCAGAAACCGCCGTTACAGCGGTCCAATCACTGCATGAGACAGGAAAGGCTGCACTGATGGCCAAAGAAGCCATGAAAAAAGTACAGCAAAGTCAGACTTGGGCGCATCGCGCCACTGAGCTTCTTTCCTATGTTGAAGGAAACTCGCCACAAAACAATGTTCAAAAGGAGATGGCAGCATGAGTGTCAATATCAATGTCAACGGACAATCTATCCCGCTGTCGGATAAAAATATCACCGATATTTTTCACGTCATGTACTACGATTCTAGAGTCTGGGCAGACACGTATTGGTTTGGTCACCAGATACTGAAATGTCCTCTAGACATGTGGATTTATCAGGAAATTTTTCATGAAATAAAACCGGATTACGTCATCGAGTGCGGGACATTCAGAGGTGGCAGCGCACTGTACTATGCCCACCTGTTTGACTTGATGGGGCACGGTGAAATTATCACTATTGACATAGAGCTGCGCGATAACCTGCCAGAGCATTCCAGAATTCACTATATGACGGGTTCCTCATCAGACAAGGCACTGGCGACCCAGGTTGAAGAAATTATTCGCCAGAACGGCACAGATAAAAAAGTTATGGTGCTACTCGACTCTGACCATTCGCATCAGCACGTGCTCGCAGAAATGCATAACTGGCATCATCTGGTGAGCCCCGGTAGCTATATGATCGTGGAAGATTCGAATGTGAATGGCTTTCCTGTCAGGCCAGATTTTGGTCCGGGCCCAATGGAAGCAATTAAGGATTTTCTGGCCGTCAATGACGATTTCGACATTGATCTCAGCCGCGAAAAATTCTTCATGACACAAAATCCACGCGGATATTTGAAGAAAAAATAATTATTTCAGAAAACTACTTTAATCTACCAACGTCAAAAAAAATTCCCGGCACGCCGGGAATTTTTTTCAAATTGCCTCAACAGAAGAAATATCTTCGGATACTTTATCGGCGCACATTTGTTTCAGATCCTGAGCGATCGCTGGCAATGTCTGTATAACCTGCTGACCTTTGCCAGAAAAATATACTTGGGTATTAGGAAAAAATGGGTAACGCTCTGTCCCCAAATTCGGCCAGCCACCCAGATGAGGCGTAATTGTCTTGACCGGCAATCCCACCGCACCGGCCATGGTATTGACCGAAGTCTGAACAGTCACGACCGCATCCAGACATTTCATGAGTGCGAACACACCATCCAGATCATTTTGCAGATTCAAATCTGGCCATCGGTGAATGCGGATACCCCACTCACGTTCAGCCTCTAGTAACTCATCTTCACATGGGCCATATTGAAGATTGACGAACTCAACATTCGGTAACGAAAATAAGGGACCCCAATCGCTCAACAAAGTGTATTCATTGTTTCGATGCGGCTCAATGATCCCGCTGCGCCAGCAAATACCGACCAGCAGCTTTTCCTCTCTTCGCTCAATTGCCTGATCCAGCCGCTGAGTGAACTCATGGCAGCGCGCCGGGTTAGCAACTACGAAGGGACCTGATCGGTCAAAATCAGTAATGTTTTTTCGATAGATTCCACACAGCGCCCCGATAGGAATCTGATAATCAAAGTCATTGTGATACGCCATCAGTTTCGTATTGTTGTAGTAAGCCTCGGGGCGGAAAGTGAATTGAGGGAAGGATCTCGACCAGGTTTCGATCAGGCGCACTTCGCATTCGACGATCACCTGACCATCCAGCGCTTCAAGCTCTTTCAGACAAGTCGCAAACAAGATTTCATCGCCCAGTCCCTGTTCGCGCCAAACCATCAGTGTCTTGCCTTTTAAAGGCTGGCCCGTCCAACGCGGCTGCGTAAAGCCACGTTGCGGCCGACGGCCACGGCTGCGATCAATATGCGGGCTAAATCCGCTCTCAAGGTACTGCCACCCCTCTGCCAGCCGCCCGGCACGTAAATACTGAAATCCCAGATTATGCTGAATTGCCTGAATATTGGATTCATCACGACGCTTGCGCACAATCGACAACGCTTTTTCAAGCAGCTCGATACCTTCTTTAATGTGCCCATCGCCCGAATTAATCAAGGCCAGATTCGACAGCGCGGTCACGTGACCGGGGTCGATCGCCACGACCACCTCAAAGGCAGCTCTTGCCTGGGCGTACAGGCCCAGTGCATTCAGCGATGCACCGAGATTGTTATAAGCCGACGCGTCCCTCGGATCCAGTTCGATCGCCTCCATGGCGAGCTGCGCTGCGTGCTGATGCTCTTTGGACTGAGAGGCCACGGAGTGCAGATTGTGAAGCACCTCAATGCGGTCGGGGTACATCTCTCTCATCTCGGCCAGCAGCGTGCGGGCCTCCTCCAGACGTCCCATCCGCATGAGCAGCACTGAAATAAGCAGACCCGTGTTCATGTCCGAAGGGACCAGGGCAACTAATTCACAAGCATAGTGATAGGCCGTTTCCAGTTCTGACAAGTTGTAATTGATGAAAGCCAGATTTGACAGAACTTCGACACTGTGATTGCCGCTCTGATAACTTTGCTCAAACAAATCCCGGGCTTTAGGGTAGTCACCCTTGGCTTTTGCAGCGCGTGCCTGATCAAGATGATTAGGTTTTACCTTGTGACCTGCTTTTTTAGTGCTCATGGGCAGCCTTTTGTCTGGCGGTAATATTGACAAGCCCAAACTATGCAATTCTTATGCCCGTAAACCCTCTGCCCGCGCGCACGACAAGTCTTTCGGAAATGACAAAAAAACCGCGACGAGGTTGCCCCCGTCGCGGCCTGATACTGCCTGACTCGCGTTGACTACGGATGTTAACTACTACTTAACGCAGCAGTGCCAGTACTGATTGCGGTGCCTGGTTAGCCTGCGCCAGCATCGCTGTCGCTGCCTGCTGGATGATCTGCTGCCTCGCCAGCGCCGTCGTCTCCACTGCGTAGTCGGTGTCCTTGATCCGGCTCTTCGACTGCTCGGTGTTGGTGACGATGTTATCCAGGTTATTCACCGTATGAACCAGACGGTTCTGATAAGCACCCAGCTTCGCCCGGTTCGCCGACACATTTTCAATCGCATTGTCGATAATCCCGATCGCTGCCGATGCCGTCTCGACCGTCGATACGTTCATGCCCGAGAGCGCTGTGCCGCCACCTTCCGAACCATACGTCGGTTCATTGGTGTCAAAGTCCGCTGCGCCCACATTCGTCTCGCGCAAACCATGGGCGTCAAATCCTGCCACACCCGGGAAGTCCGACTGGCCCGGTGAACCGGCAAGGCTGTCACCCAGATTGATCGAGATCGGACGGTTGCT
>JBILCO010000127.1:0-6479 GCA_044353075.1 Burkholderiaceae bacterium | reverse complement strand
TATTATCTTGAAGCGACCAACCTTCAAGGTAAATACGATGGTCATCGTTTGTTCAACGCGCGCATCAGCACGCAGCTGGATCAGCACTGGTCGTGCTTTGCCCGCCTCTCGAATCTGACTGACGAGCGTTATGCAGACAGCGCATCGTATTCATCAAGCATGGCCATGTATTCACCCGGTCTGCCGCGTGCTGTTTATCTGGGAGTGCAAAGAACGTGGTGAAGAAGCTGATTAAAAATGCGCTGTTACTCCTGCTGTGGCTGCCACTGGCAGTCACAGCCCAGCAGCACAAGCATCAGTCGACGCTGGCCACGGGCGCTGCTTTCGCGCCAGATGGCAGCGTCGTTGTTGTGGGTGTCGACACAGGAAAACTATTCATACAGCGCCGACTGGCACACGGGGAGTGGGCCGAGCGCAGATTGCTGGAGATTGGTGGCGATAGCGTCGCCACGAATGGTGACAATCGACCCAAGATCGCTTTTGGTTCCGCATCTGAAGTCGTGATCAGTTACACGCATCCTCTCGCCAAACCCTACACTGGTGAGATACGCATGCTGCGCTCGGCGGATGGCGGGCAAAATTTTTCACTGCCTTTCACCGTTCATCAAGACAGACAGATCATTACTCATCGCTTCGATGCAATACAGTTTGATGCGCGAGGAGATTTGTACACTTTTTGGATTGATAAACGCGATGCGGAGCAGGCGCGGCAGGCTGCCAAAGACAAGGCATCCGCTTACGATGGCGCAGCAATTTATTACAACATTGCTTCCGATGGCGGACGTATTGTTAGTGAAGATCGCAAGCTTGCAGATTACAGCTGCGAATGCTGTCGCATCTCGCTGATCGCCCAGCCACAAGAAGGCGTGGCCGCACTCTGGCGTCATGTCTTCCCGGGCAGCGTGCGCGATCATGCCTTTGCGCGTGTCTCCCGAGCGCTGGTGTCGACGCCGGTTCGTGCGAGCCATGATGACTGGGTCATTCGTGCCTGTCCCCATCACGGTCCCGCACTCGCTCGTGCGGCCGATGGCGGCTATCACGCGGTCTGGTTTGGCGATCGTCAGGGCCAGCAGCGTGTGCGTTACGGCCGACTGGATGCAGAGGGGCATGCGTTGGGTGACGTGCGGGCCTTGCCTGATGCGCGCGCCGAACATCCTGATATGGTCAGCAGCGGTCAGCGGGTGGTGATTGCGTGGCGTAGCTTCGATGGGGTCAATACGCAGATCAGTGTCTGGATATCCGAAGACGATGGCCGTCATTTCACCTTGCGTCGGCTGCAGTCTTCATCGCTGGAAAATGACCACCCGAGGTTGATCGAACGTGAAGGAAAGATCGCCTTGGTGTGGCGAACGGAAAGAGAAATTCATGTCACGCATTTTTAAACAGGTCATCAGCTTGTTCATGCTGCTGAGCGTACAGGCCCTTGCGGCCCCGTCCACAGTGGAGGCATTTGACAAATCTGCCTGGTCAGCCTTGCTCAGTGAGCAGCGACAGCCAGCGATCATTGTTTTTTCTTCGGTCAGCTGTACGCATTGTCCCGGTGCGATCGAGCGGCTCGCCGCGCATCGAGCTGCCGGCCGATCGGTCACGCGTCTGTATGTGGTGCTGATGGACAGCGAGGATGATGCAGTCGCACTGAACAGTACCCATCATCGTCTCGCGGATCGCTTGTTTGCCTTTCGTGGTCGCGCGCAGGCGCTTCAATATGCGGTCAATCCGGACTGGCGCGGTATGACGCCTTATATGGCCTATGTTGATGGCAAGGGTGGGGTACGTTTTGTTCTGGGCGAGCCGGATGATCGAACGCTGCGTAGTTGGCTGAGTGCCAAATAATGGCGTGGAATGAAAAACGGATACCCGCAGGTATCCGTTCAAGGGGGCTATCGCAATCAGGCTAGTCGAAGAGCGGTGACTCCACGCCGAGAATCTTGTGCAGCTTCGGCGATGTGGTCGTGTACTGCATGTGAATTTTCTTCTCCGGGAAAATATAAGGCGC
Organism: Burkholderiaceae bacterium; assembly: GCA_044353075.1. Taxonomy (GTDB): domain Bacteria; phylum Pseudomonadota; class Gammaproteobacteria; order Burkholderiales; family Burkholderiaceae_D; genus Pernthalerella. The sequence goes on along the minus strand of JBILCO010000127.1, from coordinate 4,483 downwards.
CGCACCGAAGGCCGCCAGTGCGGCTTCATGAAAACCGGAGAGGATCAGTTTTTTCTTGCCGGGATAGACGTTGATGTCGCCAACCGCGAAAATGCCCGGGACATTCGTTTCGAACTTTTCGGTATCGACCTTCAGCTGTTTACGCTCGATCTCGAGTCCCCATTCGGCAATCGGTCCCAGTTTGGGGGAAAGACCAAAGAACACCAGCAAATCATCCAGTGGCAGACGGCGGGTCACGCCATCAGAACCGGTGACTTTGATTTCAGTGAGCTTGTCATCACTGGCTTCGAAGCCAGTGACCTGCCCAATCACCAGCTGCATTTCAAATTGTTCGCAGAGTTCTTTCATCTTTGCGACAGATGCTGGCGCCGCGCGGAATTCATCGCGGCGATGCAGAAGAATGACTGATTCCGCTTTGCCCTGCAGGTTGAGTGCCCAGTCGAGTGCGGAGTCGCCACCGCCGCAGATGACGATGTTGCGGCCAGCGAAGCGTGCGGGATCTTTCACACGGTAGAACAGCTGCTTGCCTTCGAAGGCTTCGATGCCATCGACCTTGATCGTGCGCGGTTGGAAAGAGCCCACGCCGGCCGCGATGAAAATGGTTTTGGTGATGAAGCGGGTACCGGTCGATGTCTCCAGATCGAAGCGACCGTCGTCGCGTTTTTGCACAAGGGTGACTTCCTGACCCAGATGGAAGGTGGGCTCGAAGGGTTCGATCTGCTTGAGCAGATTGTCGGTCAGCTCCTGACCCGTGCAGACGGGCACAGCCGGGATGTCATAAATGGGTTTGTCGGGATACAACTCCACGCACTGACCACCGACGGCTGCCAGCGAATCGATCACATGCGCCTTGATTTCAAGCAGGCCGAGTTCGAAGACCTGAAACAGTCCAACGGGACCGGCGCCTACGATGACGGCATCCGTTTCAATAGGGGTTTTTACAGAGGTGTTCATGCGTGTCAAAGATGTGTGAGGCCCTCGGGCCGGATAACGTACCAACCCCGGCCTGAGCCGGGGTTGCAGAGAAAGGGAACGGCGCCCCTGCGGGCGTCCGACCGGATCAGCGTTCCAGGTGTTGCAGCTTTTCCTTGGTGTCCTTCCAAGCTTCGGCATCCGCGAGGGGGGCTTTGGACTTGGTGATCGATGGCCATTTGCGGGCCAGTTCCACATTCAGTTTGATGAACTGCTGCTGGTCAGCCGGCACGTCTTCCTCGGCAAAAATCGCATTGACCGGGCATTCAGCGACGCAAACCGCGCAGTCGATGCACTCATCGGGATCGATGGTGAGAAAATTAGGGCCCTCGCGGAAGCAATCCACAGGGCAGACATCGACGCAGTCCGTGTAACGGCAGCGTATGCAGGATTCGGTCACAACGTGGGTCATACAACAGTCCTATCTGTGAATATTTTTGAAACAAAATCGGCGCCAGGCACCGCAGCGATGAGACAGACGCTTGTTTTGTCACCAGCATTCGAGCGGGTTTGCTTCTCAAAGATGCTGGCGCTCGTCGCAAAGCGTTGTATTTTAAGACAAATTATAGGCGCTCACACGGCTGGCTTAGATGATTTTTGAATATGCAAATGCTCAGGCTGACGCCGGCCGTAAATCGGTTGTGAATTAGCTATCTGCCCGCCATCAGGCAGCCATCGGGCAGCCGTGAATCTTTTGGCAGGCGGCTCTGAAATAAAATCAAGCGTGGCGTCCGGCGCGGTTTTCTGTGCCGGGATAAAATCGCCCCGCACTCGAGGGGAAACCATGGACACATCTGCCGCACGCCAAGCTATTTTCAGTCGCATTCGCACAGCCCAAAACCGGCCTTCCGAGCCGACCGCGGCCGAACTGGCACAGGTCAGTGATTACCTGGGCCATCATGATGCCGGCCCCCGCCCCGAGATTGGCAGTGATCCGGTCGCGCGTTTTAGCGCGCAGGCACTGCGTACTTCCCAGACCGTTGACGAGGTCGCAAGCATGGACCAGGTGCCGGCTGCGGTTGCCCGTTACATCGACGCCATCGGCGTACCTAAATCGGCCATTGCCTGGCAGACGCTGACAACCCTCCCGTGGCAGGACGCCGGCATTCGTGTGGATTTCCGGCCGCCGGTTGACAAGGACCTGGTCGGCATCACCGGTTGTTTTTGCGCCGTGGCTGAGACGGGTACGCTCATGCTCTTGTCCGGCCCAGAGACCTTTGCTTCCGCAGCGCTTCTGCCTGAAACGCATGTCGCTATCGTGCCGGTATCGCGGGTCGTGCGGTCGATCGAAGATGCCTTTGCACTCGCGAAGCAAGAGCGGGGCGAGCTGCCGCGTGCCACCAATTTCATCTCCGGGCCTTCACGTACCGGCGACATTGAACAAACCATTGTGCTGGGTGCCCACGGGCCTTACCGCGTGCACGTGATTCTGGTACGAGACGTCTGAGACCGTCTGAGACTATAGGGAGCGTCCATGAAACAAAAAATACTCCTCACGCGCGCAGTATTCCCCGAGGTGATCGAGCACCTGTCGCAGCATTTCGAGGTGGAGTCCAATCAATCTGATGAAGCTTTCTCCGAAGCCGAGCTGATCCGTCGTCTGCAAGGCAAGGCTGGCGTTTACGCCAACCCCACCACGCTCATGTCGGCCGATGTCATTCGGAGCGCGCCCGGCTTGCGCGCCATCTGCAACATGGCCGTTGGCTACAACAACATCGATGTGCCGGCAGCGAGCGCTGCGGGCATCATGGTCACCAACACACCGGATGTGCTGAACGAAACCACGGCCGATTTTGGCTGGACTCTGCTGATGGCGACTGCGCGGCGCGTGACTGAGTCCGAGCACTTTCTGCGTGCGGGTCTGTGGAAAAAATGGTCGTATGACGCCTTCATGGGTGTGGATGTACATGGCAGCACGCTGGGCATCATCGGCATGGGTCGTATCGGTCAGGCCATCGCCCGGCGGTCCATGGGTTTCAACATGAAGGTGATCTATAACAATCGATCGCGTCTTGCGCCCGAACTCGAAGCCGAGGCCAACAATGCGCGGCATGTGAGCCGTGAAGAACTCTTGCGCAACGCGGACCATGTGGTTCTGGTGCTGCCTTATTCCAAAGAATCACACCATCTGATCGGTACGGCTGAACTGGCCATGATGAAATCGACCGCGACGCTGATTAACATCGCGCGCGGCGGCATTGTCGATGATGCCGCGCTGATCGAGGCACTCAAAGCCGGAAAAATTGCGGCGGCAGGACTGGATGTTTTCGAGAACGAACCCGCGTTTAACCCTGGCTTTCTTGGTCTCAGTAATGTGGTGCTCACGCCGCACGTTGGCAGTGCGTCCGGTCCGACACGCCGTGCCATGGCGGACTGTGCAGCTCACAATCTGATCGCTGCGCTGTCAGGCCATCGCCCCCCGAATTTGCTGAATCCCGACGTATTCCAACAACAATAACCACACCCGACAGGGCAGGAGATCCGCATGGCCGACTTCGCAATTGTTCAGCAGCACCGCTTGTCCATGGAGGACGCTCGTGCTGCTGCACAAAAAGTAGCGGACCAGATGGCCGTTGATTATGAAATGACGCACCAGTGGGTAGGTGACGTACTTGAATTCAAGCGCAGTGGCTTCTCCGGCACGCTCGCGCTGACCGAAGGCAGTGCCCAGTTGGATGTCGCGCTGGGCTTTATGCTCAGAGGTTTTGCAAAGAAGATAGAAGAGCAGGTCGCAAAGAACATGCACAAGCTGTTTTGTGGCGACGACGCTGACAAGGATGCCGCCTAACTTCGCGGCCAAGTCGACAGAGTCAGGTGTTCGTGTCTGAGCCTGCGATGGTGCGAGACGCGCCCGCAGGCTCCCGACACTTAAACTTCCAGCAGCTCCACATCGAAGATCAGTGTCGCGTGCGGTGGTATCACACCGCCCGCGCCACGTGCACCGTATCCCAGTGCCGAGGGGATCACCAGGCGGCGCTTGCCGCCGACCTTCATGCCTTGCACGCCCTGATCCCAGCCCTGAATCACTTGTCCGGCACCCAGTGAAAACTCGAAGGGTTCGTCGCGATCCACGCTGGAATCGAATTTCTCGCCCGGCGTGCCATCTTCATTTCGCAGCCAGCCGGTGTAGTGTACCGAGACAAACTGGCCTGCCGCAGCTTCGGCGCCTTCGCCGACGGTCAGGTCTTCATATTCAAGGCCGGTGGCCGTCATGATCAGAGACATGGTCTTTCCTTCATTCGTGGTCAACAAGAGGTCCATATTCTATCAGCGGCTTCGCTCTTATAATGTCGGCTCGTTATGACACCTCTGTTCACTTCCCTGTTTCGGGCACTCTTCTCGCAACTGCATATTCGTATGCTGATGCTGACGCTATTGCCGCTGGTGATCGGTCTGGGTTTGTGGGGACTGCTGTTATGGCAAGGACTACAACCGCTGATTGACCAGATACATCAATGGTTCTCCCAGTATTCGCTGTTTCAGTCGGTGGGATCCACACTGGATGCTTGGG
>JBILCO010000226.1:0-4008 GCA_044353075.1 Burkholderiaceae bacterium | reverse complement strand
GCAGTTCCTGCAAACGATGGGGGTTGGCGGCTGCCCAGGCTTTGATACCCTGCATCGATGCCTGCTCCAGCCTCAGCTCGCCCCGATCAATCAGATAACGGCCTATCGATTTGTACGGATGACCGTTCTGATCTGCATAGGCCATGCGGATGGTTTCTTTGCTTTCATCCAGAAAAACGCGCCCCGAGCCCTGCACTTGCAGGAAAAAAGCATCGATCGCGTTATCGACCCATACCAGCTCTGTTCCCTGAGGCAGCCCTTTTTGTTCGAGTTCGGCGCGGGTAAAGTAAGGCACGACCTTGTTACCAGACAGCCGGCCACGCAACCGCATATTTTTAAGCTCAGGGTACAGACCACCCAGATCAACTGTCAGCAGATCACTCGGGGCGCGATACAGGGGCGTCTGAAACAAGCCGCCTCGTGTCCGCGATCCGCGCAACAGAGGCTCGTAATACCCAGTGACCATCCCTGCCGAGCTACCATCCAGGTTGCGGACCTGATGCGGCAGAAACCGGGATTCAAAAAAATGTCTTATGGCAGCGCCGTCCGTGCCATTCAACTGCCGGGCATCGGTACAAACTTCCAGCCAGCCAACGCGCCGGATCATCACCTCGCACGACGCAAGAAAGGCTGGCCAGAGTTGGGTAAGGTCATCCTCAGCCCAGCCCGGCAATTCTTCATAACTGACCACCCGCAAATAGTCTGCTGGCTTAATCGCCTCCGCTCTGGGCGCGGGTTGCACCGTAACCGAAGGCGTGGGTCTGGGTGGTGCTGATGGCCGGGGTGGCGTGACGCAGGCGCTCAGCAACAAGGCTGCCGCCGGCAAAAGCGCAGTTACACTGCAATATTGGCTTAGGTTTTTTTTCAGACGAGGCACGATTTTATGTGGTTATTATTTCTTGAGGCGGGACTCGCGCTGGGTTTATTGGTATTCATTGTCTGGTGGACCATGTTCTCCGGACGCAAAGACGATGATGACTGATCGCCCGCTCGCTCAAGCCGCCAACGGGGCTGCGCCTCTCTTCTTGCAAGACGCGCACTGAGAAGCAGGCCGGTGTACCACGGGCGGACTGCACGTGGTTCGGATTTACTTCCGCATCCTTGTTAATGCAGCGTTCGCGGTAGCGATAAAACGAACTCCGGTATTTTGGATTCGAACTGCTCGCCATCCTCGGCAACACAAAAATACTCGCCGCGCATGGTTCCCTGCGGCGTGGAGAGCGAGGTTCCGCTGGTGTATTCGAACTGTTCGCCGGGCGCCAGCAAGGGCTGATGACCCACCACGCCGAGCCCGCGGACTTCCTGCGCGTGGTCGTTCGCATCCGTGATCGTCCAGTGCCTTGAGATCAGCTGCGCGGTAACGCTGCCGGTGTTCTTGATCGTGACAGCGTAGGCAAACACATATTGCGAAGCGTCCGGGTTCGATTGGTCCTCAAGATACTGTGTACGCACCGTGACAGTCATCTCATATGCAGCCATGTTCTGAGCTTCTTTCCTTTAAATTTGCAAGTGCCGTCATCCTCTGCTGACGGGTTGTCGATTGCACACCAATTTTGCTCGCATGGCAAGCAAGCGGGCTCATCAAGGTAGAATTCCCCGCTTGCCAACAGGGGAAACGCCATGACGACCTACCGCATCGCTCCGAGCATCTTGTCCGCCGACTTTGCCCGCCTTGGCGAGGAAGTCCGCAATGTCGTGACCGCCGGCGCTGACATCATCCACTTCGATGTCATGGATAATCATTATGTTCCCAATCTGACAATCGGTCCGCTGGTATGCGAGGCCATTCGTCCCCACGTGCAGGTACCGATCGATGTGCATCTGATGGTAAAACCAGTCGATCGCATCATTCCCGATTTTGCAAAAGCCGGTGCCAACATCATCAGCTTTCATCCGGAAGCCTCGGAGCATATCGACCGCACCCTGCAGCTGATTCGCGACCAAGGCTGCAAAGCCGGTCTGGTCTTCAACCCGGCGACGCCACTGCATCACCTCGAGCACGTCATGGACAAGCTCGACCTGATCCTCATCATGTCGGTCAATCCCGGATTTGGCGGCCAGTCATTTATACCCGAGTCGCTGAAGAAAATTGCGGCGGTACGCCGGCTGATTGAGGCCAGTGGACGCGACATTCTGCTGGAAGTCGATGGCGGCATCAAACCCGACAATATTGCCGAAGCGGCCAGAGCCGGCGCAGATACATTCGTCGCCGGCTCGGCTATTTTCGGCAAGCCGGATTACAAGGCCGTGATTGACAGCATGCGCCAGCAACTGGCCACCGTATGAGGGAACCACTGCCTTTGCAAGGCATTCGGGCCGCCATCATCGATCTGGATGGCACCATGGTCCACACCACGCCGGATTTCACCGTCGCGATCAATCGCATGCGCGAAGACATTAGCTTACCGCCCCTGAGTATCGAGACCATCACCGAATTTGTCGGCAAGGGCTCGGAACATCTGATGCGCAGCGTGCTCGGCGTCGATTTCAATGGCGACGATGTCGACAGGCGTTTTGCCGAGGCCATGGCCAGCTATCAAAAACACTATCTCGCCATCAACGGCGATTACAGCCACGTTTACTCCGGCGTGGAAGAAGGTCTCTCCGCGATGCGAACCTGGGGTTTGCGACTGGCCTGCGTAACCAACAAACCCATCGCCTTTGCCCGCCCGCTGCTGGAGAAAAAAGGGCTCTTGTCGTATTTCGAGGTGGTCTATGGCGGGGATTCACTGCCAAAGAAAAAGCCGGACCCGCTGCCCATGCAAACAGTTTGCGGGGATTTCGGTCTTCGCCCCCATCAGGTGGTGGCTATCGGGGACTCATCGAATGACGCACAGGCGGCGCGCGCCGCCGGCTGCCGTTCGCTGACGGTGCCTTATGGCTACAACCACGGACAGCCCGTCCAGAGCATCGATTCGGATGGTATAGTCGAGACCTTGTTTGTTGCGGCCGATCTGCTGGTCGCTTGATGCCTACCACGATGTTTCTTGTCAAAAAAACTAAGCTCATCCCACCGGGTTCCTTTGAGGCCTGGCTGTGGCGACGCTGGCAACCCCGTATCGACTGATACCGCTGCCTCTCGCCGGTCCGTTAGGGACTGGCGGTTTTTTGGACACCTCGCCGCTCACCTACAATAGCGGCCCGGAGAGAAACATGACTGAACTTGAATTCAAATCACTGGCCGCTCAGGGCTATAACCGCATTCCTTTGCTCGCCGAAGCGTTCGCAGATCTCGAAACGCCGCTTTCGCTGTATCTGAAGCTCGCGCAGACACAACATCAGGGCAAAAATACGTTTCTGCTGGAATCCGTCGTTGGGGGTGAGCGGTTCGGACGCTACTCATTTATCGGCCTGCCCGCCAGTACGCTGCTGCGCGCCTACGGTCAACGAACCGACGTAGTTCAGCACGGCGAAGTCATCGAGTCCTACAGTGGCAATGCGCTGGACTTCATCGCAGAATTCCAATCCCGCTACCGAGTCGCTGTCAGTCCCGGCATGCCCCGTTTTTGCGGCGGCCTCGCCGGCTACTTTGGCTATGACGCGGTGCGTTACATCGAACACCGCCTGGCCGATACCGCGCCGCGCGACGATCTCCAACTGCCGGATATACAGCTGCTGCTCACCGAAGAGCTGGCCGTGATCGACAACCTCTCCGGCAAGCTCTACCTGATCGTTTATGCAGATACTCGACAGCCTGAGGCCTATGGGCGCGCAAAACAGCGCCTGAAAGACCTGCGCGCGATGCTTCGCCGCACCGTCGATGCACCCGTCACCTCAGGTTCGGTGCGCACCGAAGCCGTTCGCGATTTTTCGAAAACCGATTATCTGGCGGCCGTTGCCCGCGCCAAGGAATACATCATGGCGGGCGATCTGATGCAGGTGCAAATCGGTCAGCGCATACGCAAGCCCTATGTGGACTCGCCGCTCTCGCTGTACCGCGCGCTGCGCTCGCTGAATCCCTCTCCGTACATGTACTTCTACAACTTCGGCGACATGCAGATTGTGGGC
>JBILCO010000125.1:0-6531 GCA_044353075.1 Burkholderiaceae bacterium | reverse complement strand
CTACGTGGGACCAGTCGATCCGGTGCGCGACGAAGCGGTCGGACCCGCCGGGCCCACGACGGCCACGCGGATGGACAAGTTCACCGACATGATGCTCGAGAAAACCGGTCTGATCGCCATGATTGGCAAAGCCGAGCGCGGTCCGGTGGCGATTGAATCGATTAAAAACCACAAGTCGGCTTATCTGATGGCCGTGGGTGGCGCCGCTTATCTGGTATCCAAGGCGATCAAGAGCGCGAAAGTGGTGGGCTTTGCCGATCTGGGCATGGAAGCCATTTACGAGTTTGACGTCAAGGACATGCCCGTGACGGTCGCTGTCGATTCGAACGGCACCTCGGTACACAACACCGGCCCGAAAGAATGGCAGGAGCGTATCGCCGCCACGATAGGCAAGATCCCGGTCCGCGTTGGATAACACTCTGTCCGCCGATCTCATGTCTGCCAACGCACCCATCGGGATTTTTGATTCCGGCATTGGCGGTCTGTCGGTCTTGCGTCATGTGCGCGCACTGCTGCCGAATGAAGAATTGCTTTACTTCGCCGACGCTGGTTTCGCACCCTATGGCGAGAAACCGGAGGCAGTGATCGTCGAACGCGCACTCGCTATCGCCGCCTTCTTTCTCCGATTCCGCATCAAGGCGATGGTTGTGGCCTGCAATACCGCCACCGCAGCAGCCATCGCGGCATTGCGCGAGCGCTATCCGCAGCTGCAGGTGGTGGGTGTGGAGCCGGGACTCAAACCAGCCGCCGCGCTAACGCGCTCTGGTGTGGTTGGCGTGCTCGCCACTGCGGGCACCCTCGCCAGCCACAAATTTCAGAAACTGCAGCAGCAACTGACCGCATCAACCGGCGTGACCTTTATTGCGCAGGCCTGCAATGGGCTGGCGGATCAGATCGAAAAAGGCGAGCTACGGTCGCGTGACACCGCCGCACTGGTACAGCGCTATGTCGCACCTTTGCTCGCCCAAAACGCGGATACCCTGGTGTTGGGTTGCACCCACTACCCATTTGTCAGTCCGCTGATTACCAGCGTGGCGGCGACTTCAGCCGAGCCGGTCCATCTGGTGGACACCGGCGAGCCGGTGGCGCGGCAGCTCGAACGCCTGCTGAAGCAGCAAGGCCTGCTGCGCGGGGACACCCCGCCTCACAACGGGCTGAGTGCCTACACGACTGGCAGCGGAGCCGCCCTCGGTACCGCATTCCGGGTGCTGCTTGATCTCCATCCACCCGTCGAGGAAGTGGCCGGGCACATGGGCTGAAAAATGCTGTGAGCACAATCTGCCGCTTGTGGCCGGAATTTTGTATAATTGCGAAATTGTTTCGGCACTGGCCGGAATGACGTCGTTTCAGTGGTGGCCGTAGCTCAGTTGGTAGAGTCCAGGATTGTGATTCCTGTTGTCGTGGGTTCGAGCCCCATCGGCCACCCCATCCAAATATCCCCCAAGTCACTGATCTCATTGCAAAACCTGACGCACCCAATGTCTGATTGACGGGGCAGATGGTCTTGGCCAGTGCTTAATGCATTCTGACTTCTGCAGTGGCACTCGGGCCAGTGTTATGAGCGACCTCTGCAGATAAGCTAGCCTGAATGGCGCATCGCATCGGACAGCTCGGGCTCACCCCGACTACCAAGTTCATCGGCCGCATTCATTCGGTCGCGCTCTTCACGGTTCTGGCTCAGCTTGAACTTTGCAACAACGCGAGTGACTTCAATCTCAAGACCGACAATCGCTTTCACCATGGCATCCATGTAGTCGGGCGGCGCATCAGACATCCGCCAGGCACGCTCTCCCTCAGTCTTTGTCTCATGCGCCTTTGTAAGGCGACCGACAACGGCACGTAAAAACTTCTCATCATCAATGAACTTGATTTTCCCGTGGAGGTTAACGACCTGATAGTTCCAAGTGGGTACGAGCTTGTGGGTTTCGTGTTTGCTCGGGTACCAGTTGGGTGAAATGTAGGCATCCGTGGCTCGGAAAACGACGAGAACCTCGCTTTGATCAGCGACTTCCTGGTGGATCGGGTTCGCACGTGCGACATGGGCCCGAAGTAATCCGAGATCACCGTCCAGCTCAACTAGTTCGAACGGGATTTGATTGGCGTCCAGCCCGTTGCTTCCCATCGTCACCAATGTACCAAGCGAGTGACGCTCGATGATTTCTCGGATAACTTCGGTGCGTGTTTCAGAAAAGTGTTCCGGCACGTACATAAAATTCCACTGACATGTAGGGATCTAATCCCTGACAATACAACAACGAGCGACGGGGGAAAAGTCAGACATTCGGACCAGAAGCTGCACTCGTCAGCAAACGACCCCATTCTCAGCGGCAAACTGCGGGCGGCTGGCTTGGATCTCATCAGCCAGGCAATTGAAAAATAGTTGACTTTCAAAAAAACCGAACTAGACTAATAAGACTTAGTCTATTTAGAGATTCCAATATGGAAACAATTAATATTCACGATGCCAAGACTCATCTCTCTCGCCTGGTGGAGCGTGCGGCGGCTGGAGACGCCTTCATCATTGCAAAAGCTGGCAAGCCAATGGTGAAAGTCATCCCTCTCGATAGTCCCTCTGGCGGACAAATAAAGCGCCTTGGCTTTTTGACAGGCCAGATAACCGTTCCGGAAGACTTCGACCGCATGGGTGAAGGTGAAATCAAGACGCTCTTTGAAGGCGATTAATGAAATTCCTGCTGGATACACATCTCTTGCTCTGGGCAGCCGGACAACCTGACCGGCTATCAAAAGTTGCCAGAGAGTTAATTGAAAACCCTGGTAACGAGCTCTATTTCAGCGCAGCCAGCATTTGGGAAATAGCGATTAAAAGCAGCCTTGGCCGCGAGGATTTCAAAGCCGATTCGCGACTCGTGCGGCGTGGATTAATAGATAACGGTTACCGGGAAATCCCCATTTCCAGCGAACATGCCGTTGGCGTGCAAGCACTTCCCTTCATTCACAAAGATCCGTTCGACCGGCTTTTAATCTCTCAATCAATGTCTGAGGGTATCTGGCTAGTGACGGCGGACCCTGTACTGTCGCAATACCCCGGGATGGTTCAGTCAGTATGAGGTGGTGTTGTCTCAGCGTTTAAAAACAAGCTCTGAGCGAGATTAGTCAGTGCAATTCGCACCCGATCCTGCAGCAATCGAGTGAACAAATCTGTCAGACGCCACACTTCCGCTTTCGCTGACATGTTGCATCAAGCAACTACAAGCGAAGCTGAGTTTCGACCAGCAGCTTGATCGCGACAATGAAGAAAATATTTCAGGGAATTTATTCGGTTCGACCAAGGCGCCACAACGAGGTCACCTCCGCCGCCCGGGCACTATGCAATGCATCGGTGGCGTCTGTCACTTTGGGATGCGAAGGTTTCGCATCGATTTTTCCGAGCACTTGCAAACCCGCTTTTTCAATCATGTCGAGCAGCTGCTGACGGCTGCGTAACTGCACATGCTCGGCCAGATCGGACAGGATCAGCCAGCCCTCACCATCGGGCAAAAGATGGGACGCCAGTCCCTGAAGAAATCCAGCCAGCATCCGGCCATCCTGATCAAACACCGCATGTTCGAGTGCAGAGCTTGGGCGGGCCGGTACCCAGGGGGGATTGCAGACCACCAGGGCGACGCGTCCCTCGGGGAAAAGGTCGGTATCCGTCACCGCGACTTGCTTTTGCAAACCGAGTCTCTGCACATTCTCTTTCGCGCACAGGAGCGCGCGCGGATTGTTTTCTGTGGCGGTTACCTGCGCAATACCGCGTCTGGCAAGAATGACGGCCAGCACACCGGTGCCAGTGCCGATATCAAAAGCTACCGACGCTGCTGATAGCGCTGCGGGCAGGGGCGCCTGTGCGACCAGCGGCACGTAGTCGGTACGCACTGGTGCAAACACGCCATAATGCGGATGGATGCGGAATGCCTCCAGACCCGGTGATGCACTGATCTCCACACCTTTCTTGCGCCACTCATGTGCGCCGATGATGCCCAGTAGTTCCCGCAACGAACTCACATACGGCCGCTCGACGTCACCATAGGCTTCGGTGCAGGCCTGTTTCACATCAGGCGCACGACGCAAAGGCAGACTGTGGTCGCGATCAAAAGGCAGCAGCAACATGCCCAGTGTGCGGGCGCGTTGCGACTGTGACAGACGGTGGCGGTGAAACGCATCGGGCATCGCCATCGCAGAGGCGGTGCCCTGTTTCGCGGCTTTTGCCGATTTGCGGGAGGGGCGATCCACGCGTCGCGCGAGCGCTTGCAATAACTGCCGCGCATTCTGAAAATCACCTCGCCAGAGCAAGCCGGTACCTTCGCAAGCCAGACGATAGGCAGTATCGGCATTCGTCGTGTCGTCGGCAATCACCACGCGACGCGGCGGCGACATGCCATTCTCCGAGCGCCAGTCGGCACTTTGCATCGCGTCATTCTCGGTCCATTGAATCACGGGATGGACGTCTGTTTCAGGGGGGATGCTGTTCATGGCGGCCTCTATGGCGGGCGGAAGAGCGCGGAGTGTAGCAGGACGGGCAGCGGCAGCGGTCCGAATGACGACGCCCCTGATTGTGATTGTCACCCTCTCGCAGTGAATGACCGTCGGGACGATCAAGGGTTTCAGGGCCGTTTTCCAAGGACGCGTAGCATTCTTTGGTACATTATTTCCTTTACCTCAACAACAGAGCACAGCCCATGCACAGTAGCGCGCGGCAAAACGTCATTGGCGTCATCGGTGGCAGTGGTATTTATGACATCGATGGCCTGGAAAATCGTCAGTGGGTCGCGGTGACCTCTCCGTTTGGCGAGCCCTCGGACGAGATACTGACAGGTGAGTTGTTCGGTCAGCCAATGGCTTTTTTACCGCGCCATGGTCGTGGCCACAAGATTCCACCATCGGAAGTCAATTACCGCGCCAACATTGATGCACTCAAGCGGCTGGGCGTGACCGACGTGATTTCCCTCTCTGCCGTTGGCTCGCTGAAAGAATCTCTGGCCCCCGGTACTTTTGTCATCGTTGATCAGTTCATTGACCGTACCTTCGCGCGCGAAAAATCTTTTTTTGGCAAAGGCATGGTCGCGCATGTGTCAGTTGCCCATCCGGTGTGTTCACGCTTGGGCGACTGGCTGCAGCAAAGTGCTACCGAAGCCGGTATTGAAGCGGTGCGCGGTGGTACTTATCTGGCGATGGAAGGCCCGCAATTCTCCAGCCTGGCTGAATCGAATCTGTACCGGCAGTGGGGTTGTGATGTGATTGGCATGACCAATATGCCGGAAGCGAAACTCGCGCGCGAAGCCGAGCTTTGTTATGCGAGTGTGTCGATGGTGACGGATTATGACTGCTGGCATCCGGATCACGATCACGTGACAGTTGAGCAAATCGTGGGCGTGCTGATTGCCAATGCAAACAAGGGACGTGCGCTGGTAAAGCAGGTCGTGCCTCATCTCAAAGCCGATACGCATGCTGCCAGCTGCAGCTGCCGCAGCGCGCTGGAGCATGCATTGATCACTGCGCCTGAAGCACGCGATCCTGCCATGCTGGAAAAACTCTCGGCAGTCGCCGGCCGGCTGCTGAAAGCGTAAGTATGCTTTCAATGAATAGCAACAGCGGTAGCAACGATGGCAATGACTTGCGCGCACAAATCATCACGGCATGCCGGCAGCTGGAAATCAGCGGACTCAATCGCGGCACGACCGGCAATATCAGTTGTCGCGAGGGTGATCATTTTTTGGTCACGCCCTCCGGAGTGCCAGTCGATGCGATGACTGACAACGGTATCGTTGCAATGGGTTTTGATGGCCAGGTGATCGGTCATGGCAAACCTTCGAGCGAGTGGCATTTTCATCGCGACATACTTCGGCAGCGGCCTGATGTACAAGCGATTGTTCATACCCATTCACCGTATGCGACCGCGCTGGCTTGCCTGCGCGAAGATCTGCCACCGTTTCACTACATGATTGCCATTGCCGGCGGCGATTCGATACGCTGCGCGCCCTACACGCTGTTCGGCACGCACACCTTGTCGCACTATGCGCTGACGGCGCTCACGGATCGCAAAGCCTGTTTGCTCGCGAACCACGGGCTGATTGCGCTGGGCCGGGATTTGGCCGACGCCATGGCGGTCGCGACCGAAGTGGAATCACTCTGCCAGCAATACCTGATTGCCCGTCAGAGTGGCACGCCAGTACTCTTGTCGGCTGAAGAAATGCATCATGTCATTCAACGTTTTAAAACTTATGGCAGACATGCCACCTCGATCGAGTAACCATGGACTTCACCCAATTCATTCGTACCATTCCTGATTATCCGAAACCGGGTATTCAGTTTCGAGACATCACCACGCTGCTGAAAGATCCGGCGGGCTTTAAGGCCTGCATCGACAGTCTGATCGAGCGTTATCAGAACCAGCCGATCGATAAAATCGTCGGTATCGAATCGCGCGGTTTCATGTTTGCCGCCCCGCTGGCTTATGCGCTGGGCATTGGTTTTATTCCGGTGCGCAAACCGGGCAAGCTGCCCGGCAAAACCACAGGCCATGACTACGCA
>JBILCO010000122.1:0-6549 GCA_044353075.1 Burkholderiaceae bacterium | reverse complement strand
CTGAATTGCAATTCCCCGCCGATCTTTACCTCGAGGGCTCGGATCAGCACCGCGGCTGGTTCCACTCTTCGCTGCTAACTTCGGCCATGCTGAATGGCTGCGCGCCGTACAAGGCGCTGCTGACGCATGGCTTTGTGGTGGATGGCGAGGGCAAAAAAATGTCCAAGTCCAAAGGCAATGTCGTCGCACCGCAAACAGTGTCCGATACCTTGGGTGCGGAAATCCTGCGTCTGTGGGTTGCCTCCACCGACTACTCAGGTGAATTGTCGATCTCGGATGAAATCCTCAAACGTGTCGTGGAAAGCTATCGTCGCATTCGCAACACCGTGCGCTTCCTGCTGGCTAACACCTCCGACTTTGATCCGCAGCACCATGCGATAGCGATCGATCAATTGCTCGAGATTGACCGCCATGCGATTGCGCGCGCCGCCCAGCTGCAGCAGGAAATTCGCACGCATTTCAATGAGTACGAGTTCCACCCGGTGGTCGCGAAATTGCAGATGTACTGCTCGGAAGATCTGGGCGGTTTCTATCTGGACATTCTGAAAGACCGGCTCTATACCAGCGGCGTCGACTCCGCTGCAAGGCGTTCTGCCCAAACCGCGATCTGGCACATCACCCAGACGTTGTTGCGTCTGATGGCGCCGGTACTGTCATTCACTGTCGAGGAAGCTTGGTCAGTTTTTGCGGACAAATCCGCCTACGACGCATCGGGTGAAACGATTTTCATGCAGACTTTCTACGAGCTGCCAGCGATTGCGAATGCTGATGCCTTGCTCGAAAAATATGCAAGCCTGCGTGAGATTCGCACCGCTGTACAAAAAGAACTGGAAGCCTTGC
Source organism: Burkholderiaceae bacterium (assembly GCA_044353075.1). GTDB lineage: Bacteria > Pseudomonadota > Gammaproteobacteria > Burkholderiales > Burkholderiaceae_D > Pernthalerella. The sequence goes on along the minus strand of JBILCO010000122.1, from coordinate 5,709 downwards.
GGGTCTCGGGCGCGATCGGTTCTTCGCTGCAAGCTGACGTCACGATTCACGCCAACGGCGAGCAACTGGCTTTGCTGCAGAATCTGGGTGACGATTTGAAATTTGTACTGATCACCTCGGCAGCGCAAGTCATTCCGGCAGCCTCAGCAGACGAAGCGAAAATTCAGGTCACTGCGTCATCGCATAAAAAGTGTGAGCGTTGCTGGCATTATCGGGCGGACGTGGGCGAACATGCGGCGCACGCAAGTTTGTGCGGACGCTGCGTTTCGAATCTGTTTGGTCAGGGCGAGCAGCGGCACGCTGCCTGACCTGACGCTGAAAGCGATCAATGGCAAAAAGAAATGCAGGTTTGATGCTGTGGCTGGGGATTGCGCTGGTCTTGGTCTTGCTGGATCAGGCGAGCAAAATCATGATGAGCCAATTCCTGCTCTACGGTCAGTCCGAAACCATCACCAGCTACTTCAATCTGGTGATGGTTTACAACAAGGGGGCGGCATTCAGTTTTCTTTCGGATCAGCCGGGCTGGCAGCGTTATTTTTTCACGGCGGTTTCGGTGATAGCGTCATTGTTCATTCTCTGGATGCTGAGACGTAATCCGACACAGCGCTTGTTTTGCTGGGCGCTCGCGCTGATTCTGGGCGGTGCTGTCGGCAACCTGATTGACCGAATCGCCTATGGTCATGTGATCGACTTTCTGGATTTTCATGTGGGCGGCTGGCACTGGCCTGCCTTCAACGTCGCTGACAGCGCCATTACGGTGGGCGCCATATTGTTCGTGCTGGATGAATTCCGGCGCGTTAATCGCTAGAGGGCGTCATGAGTCTTGCAGGTAAAAAAATTGTGCTGGGCCTGACCGGTGGTATTGCCTGCTACAAGGCAGCCGAGCTGGTGCGCGCGCTGGTGAAATCCGGTGTCAGCGTACAGGTCGTGATGACCGAGGCCGCGTGCCAGTTCATCACACCGGTGACGATGCAGGCCTTGTCCGGTCGTACGGTATACACCGATCAGTGGGACAGCCGTATTCACAACAACATGGCTCACATTGATCTGTCCAGAGAAGCGGATGCGATCGTGATTGCACCCTGCTCGGCGGATTTCATGCGCAAACTGGTACATGGCGCGGCGGATGATTTGTTATCCACCTTGTGTCTTGCGCGACCAGCGAGCGTACCTCTGCTGGTTGCACCGGCGATGAATGTGGAGATGTGGGAGAAACCTGCGACCCAGCGCAACGTCGAGCAGCTCATCGACGATGGCGTCGCCTTGATGGGGCCTGCAAGCGGCGACCAGGCCTGCGGCGAAACCGGCCCTGGTCGCATGCTCGAACCCGAGCAATTGATGGAAACACTGCGTGCATTTTTTCAGCCCAAGATCTTGTCAGGTAAACGGGTGCTGATCACGGCAGGCCCGACCTTTGAACCGATCGATCCCGTGCGCGGCATTACCAATCTCTCCTCGGGAAAGATGGGCTATGCACTGGCACGTGCGGCGCAGGCAGCTGGCGCCATCGTCACGCTGGTGTCCGGCCCAACAGCGCTGGCGGTACCTCTCGGTGTTCGCTGCATTGCCGTAACAACTGCGCGCGAGATGCATCAGGCAGTGATGGCCCATGTCGACGGACAGGCGGTGTTCATTGCGGTGGCGGCCGTGGCAGACTGGCGTGTCGCCGAGGTCAGTACCCAAAAGATCAAGAAGCAGGATGCAACGCCGCCTGCACTTCAGTTCGAAACTAACCCCGACATTCTGGCCTCGGTTGCGGCACTGCCTGCGCCACCGTTTTGTGTCGGCTTCGCCGCCGAGTCCGATGATCTGCTGACACACGGTGCCGCAAAGCGGGAGCGAAAAAACATTCCTCTGCTGGTCGGAAATATTGGTCATCAGACTTTCGGCAGGGATGACAATGAGATTGTGCTGTTCGATACGCACGGTCATCATGCGCTGCCGCGCGCCAGCAAAGACAGTCTGGCTATGACGCTAATCGCAGAAATCGCTCGTCGCCTCTGATCGGCCGGCCCATGTGCGTCGGATTTTCCAGCGCTCACTCGTCGTGCGTTGTGCCGAGCTTTGTAGTTTGTCTTTCGCCTTGTTTTTTACCCTGCACGATCCTTTCACTTTTCCTTTGCGTCGTCTGACACCATGAAAAAAATCGCTGTCAAAATTCTAGACCCCCGCCTGCATGAACAAATGCCTGCCTACGCCACGCCCGGCAGCGCCGGACTGGATCTGCGCGCTTGCTTGAAAGAGCCCGTCACGATCGAGCCGGGCAGCACCCATCTGGTGCCGACCGGGCTGGCCATTCATATTGGTGACCCGGCCTATGCCGCCATGATTCTGCCCAGAAGCGGACTCGGTCACAAACACGGTATCGTGCTCGGCAATCTCGTGGGCCTGATTGATTCGGATTACCAGGGCGAGCTGATGGTCTCCACCTGGAATCGCGGCAGCACAAGCTTTGTTTTAAACCCGATGGAACGTCTGGCCCAGCTGGTCATTGTGCCCGTGATGCAGGTAGCATTCGATATCGTTGACGCCTTCGAGAGTAGCGAGCGTGGGGAAGGCGGCTTTGGCAGCACAGGAAAAAAATAGACTGAGGGATGCAAGGGAGGCAGGATGATGTTTTCCGGAGTCAGCAGCACCGTGACAGAAGCGAAGTCCATCCTGCGTCTGCTGGCAGTCTGTACGCTTCTTGCGGCCTGCGGCACCGTCCCAGTCAGCAAAACCGTGCCGACTGAACCGGACAAACCAATCCGATCGACCGAACCAGACAAACCAATCCGACCGACCGAAAACAGTTCCGCTCTGTCCTTGCTGGTCGCGCGACAGGAGCGGGTTTATCGCGTCGCCGCACCGCTGATGGTCAAAAATGCACCGCTCTGCCGATCTCAGGCGCGGCCCCTGCTCGGATTCACTGCAAAAAACCGGTATTCCTATCCTGCCGAACTCGCACCCGCTGTCGAGTCCGTGCTCCGACTGGATGAGCGACTGCGCATCATGCAGGTGCTGGACGGGAGTGGCGCAATGCGTTCCGGCATTCGACCGGGTGACGTTCTTCTGGCCATACAAGAGCAACCGCTGCCGCTGGGTGCACAAGCAGAAACCGAGGCCGCACGATTGATCGCACCCCTGCTGAAGAACGCGGTCGATATGACGGTGTCGGTCTTGCGTCAGGGCCAACCGCTCAAGCTGAACGTTCCGCTGACCACCGCCTGTGCGTTTTCTCTGGAGATCGGTCATACGTCTCAGGTGAATGCTTATGCAGATGGCCGTCGGATTATGGTCACCCGCGGCATGCTCGATTTTCTCGGCAATGATGAAGCGTTGGCGGTGATACTCGCCCGCGAGATCGCCCACAATGTTTTGCAGCACGCGGCCGCACTGCAAATGACGGCCACCACCGCCAGTGTGATCGATGGGCTGCTGCCACTGCAGCCAGACCCGGCAGCACTGTCGGGGCGTGGCGGTCTGCGTCCGCTACCCGCGAATCTGGATTTGGAGGCTGATCGACTGGCGATGTATCTACTCGCGCGGGCAGGCTATGAGCCCGCCACGGCTGAACGGACGATGGAGAAACTCGCGCAGGCTTTTCCGGCATCCCAGACCAATGCCTACACTGCGCTGCATCCGTGGACGCCAGAACGCCGGCAGCTGATACAAAGCACACTGACCGAAATTCGTCAAAAGCAGGCAGCCAAAAAAACGCTGGTGCCATAAACGATATCGGTCCGCAATATTTCGGCAGCTGCGCGAAAAATCGCGCAACAAATAATCAGCGCCCCAATGAAACAGGGCCCCGGCGAAAGCGGGGCCCTGTTTCATTTACTGCAGCCGCATTTACTCGACTTCAGCAGCCTCTTGCGGCGGGGCAGCCGGTGGTGGCGTGTCGCCCTCGACAAACTCAAGACGAATGTGCTCCTCGTCGTCGAGATCCACATTAACCCGACCACCCGTGACGAGCTTACCAAACAACAACTCATCAGCCAGCGCCTTACGAATCATGTCCTGAATCAGACGTGACATCGGGCGCGCACCCATCAGCGGATCGAAGCCTTTCTTGCCGAGGAACTGACGCAGCTTTTCGCTGAATACAGCCTCCACTTTCTTCTCGTGCAGTTGCTCTTCGAGTTGCATCAGGAACTTGTCGACCACACGCAGGATGATGTCCTCGTCCAGCGCGCGGAAGCTGATGATCGAATCCAGACGATTGCGGAACTCCGGCGTGAACATGCGCTTGATGTCGGCCATTTCGTCACCCGCCTGCTTGGTTTCGGTGAAACCCATCGAGCGCTTCTGCAGACTTTCCGCACCGGCATTGGTCGTCATGATGATGATCACATTGCGGAAGTCCGCTTTGCGACCATTGTTGTCGGTCAGTGTGCCATGGTCCATCACCTGCAACAGAATGTTGAACACATCCGGATGCGCTTTTTCGATTTCGTCCAGCAGCAACACGGCATGCGGCTTCTTCGTAATCGCTTCGGTCAGCAAACCACCCTGATCAAAACCCACATAACCTGGCGGCGCACCGATCAGGCGGCTCACTGCATGACGCTCCATGTACTCGGACATATCGAAGCGAATCAGCTCGATGCCAAGGATGAATGCCAGCTGCTTGGCGACCTCGGTCTTGCCCACACCGGTCGGGCCGGAGAATAGGAAAGAACCGATGGGCTTGTCTGTTTTGCCGAGACCGGCGCGCGCCATCTTGATCGCAGCCGCCAGTGCTTCAATTGCAGGGTCCTGTCCGAATACGACATTTTTCAGATCACGATCGATGGTCTGCAACTTCGTACGGTCATCTTGATTAACCGACTGCGGCGGGATACGCGCAATCTTGGAAATGATGTCCTCGATCTCGGGCTTGCCAATGGTTTTCTTCTGCTTGGATTTGGGGAGAATACGTTGCGCTGCACCCGCCTCGTCAATCACATCAATCGCCTTGTCAGGCAGATGACGATCATTGATAAACCGCGCAGCGAGCTCGGCCGCTGTGGTCAGCGCCAGTGCTGAATATTTAACGCCGTGGTGTTCTTCAAATCGTGATTTCAGCCCACGCAAAATCTGCACAGTCTGCTCAACGGTCGGCTCATTGACGTCGATCTTCTGGAAGCGACGCGACAGCGCATGGTCTTTCTCGAAGACGCCGCGGAATTCATTAAAGGTAGTGGCGCCAATGCATTTCAGCTGACCGCTCGACAAAGCAGGCTTGAGCAGGTTCGATGCATCCAGCGTGCCGCCCGATGCCGAACCGGCGCCAATGATGGTGTGAATTTCATCGATGAACAAAATCCCGTTCGGGTTGTTTTTCATCTGCTTGAGCACCGCTTTCAGACGCTGCTCGAAATCGCCGCGATACTTGGTGCCGGCCAACAGCGCGCCCATGTCAAGCGAGTAGACCACGGCATTTTGCAAAATCTCGGGCACATCACCCTGTGTCACACGCCAGGCCAGACCTTCGGCAATCGCGGTCTTGCCAACGCCGGCTTCACCGACCAGCAGCGGATTGTTCTTGCGTCGACGGCACAGTGTCTGAATCACACGCTCTACCTCAGCCTCGCGCCCAATCAGCGGATCGATCTTGCCTTCGGCGGCGAGCTTGTTCAGATTTTGCGTGAACTGGTCGAGCGCACTTTCTTTCTGCTGAGTTTCGGTGGCGCCTTCCTCCACGCCCTCGGACGCTTTTTGCGGCTCGGACTGCTGATCTGTGCGCAC
>JBILCO010000121.1:0-6564 GCA_044353075.1 Burkholderiaceae bacterium | reverse complement strand
AAGTTCATTAACGCCCAGGTTCACCATACTTTTTGCGTCAATACTTACATTGACCGGGTAATAAGGCATACCAGTTCGCTGGTCGGTAATGCGATCCGCACCCACGGTGGTGACCCGCCCCGTGAGACGCGGCGTCTTGTTTTGCTGAAAAGCAGAAAACATGAGTTCGACCTGCAGATCGCCACGCACCTGATCTATGAGATTGACAGGTACTTGCGCTTCAACCACCAGGTCACGCTGGCTAGGCACGATGTCCATCAATTTTGCGCCCGGCGCGAGCACAGCGCCGGGCGTCGTAACACCCAAGCCGAGTACCAAGCCGGCAACTGGCGCCTTAATATCGGTGTAACCCATATTGACCTCTGCCGACCCTAGCTGCCCGCGATAATTTTCTATGTCTCGCTGCGCCTCGAGCAGCGAAGATTTAATCTCCTGCTGGCGCTCACTCTCGCGTCGTTCTCTGCTCGTCTTGTTCTCTGCTATCTGAGAATCGAGTCGTCGCAAGCTAGCCTGCAACTCGGCAATCTCGCTTTGCAGACGGACGCTTTTTAGTTCGGACTCGTCCAACATGGTAGCGGAGGCAAAGCCTTTATCAACCAATGAACGAATTCGGTTGGCCTGATCCTCAAGCAACTGACTCCCGCGCAGCTTGCTTTCACGGCTTTCAACCAGCGAATTTTTCTGTTGGTTCAGTCCAATCAGAGCTTCATTAAAACCAGCGACTTCGGCTGCACGCGTTCGAAGGCGATCTTGCAATAGCTGCTGCTGCGTACGAAACTGCGCCTGCACGGTAGGTTCAGAAGCATAACGATTGAGGCTTGAGGGCAACCCCATGGCTGACCGACCTGCAAGCTCGGCAGTCAGTCTTTCATGCGTGAGAATTGCCAGACTATACCCAGCAAGAGATGCGCCTGCGGCGGCCTCTGCAAACTGGGGTTGAAGCCTCAGAAGAATATCTCCCGCCGCTACTTGCTGCCCTTCCTTCACTAAAATTTTTTCGACTACGCCCGCATTGGGACTCTGGACTGTCTGACGCTGCCCCGAAACAATCACGGTGCCCATCACAGGCACGCCCTTGTCGAGAGGGGCAAAGATAGCCCATGCAAGGAAAACACCAATACCACCCAGTAAAACTGACCAGCCAAACTTTACATAGCCATCCCAGTCAGATGAGAGAGAATCGGGTGCCAATTTTTCCGAAGGTTTCTGCGGTCCCGAGAGTGGACTGAGTGAGTTCATAGGCGCTCCATTTAGCGACCACCCGAGACGACACGCACACCACCGGAATTAAGTACCTTGTCGGGCGGACCAAAAGCCGCAACGCGGCCATTGGCCAGTACCAGCACCTTGGTTGCGACTTGCAGAATATTCGAGCGATGCGTGATGACAACCACTGTGCCTCCACGCTTCCTGACACTGATCAGCGACTCCACAAGGGCTTGCTCACCCGCCTGATCAAGGTTGGAATTTGGCTCATCGAGCACAATGAGCGCCGGCTCCCCGTAAAGCGCGCGGGCCAAAGCGATACGCTGCTGCTGCCCCCCTGATAAGCGATATCCACTGCCGCCACCAATTTCAGTTTCATAACCGTTGGGCATTTGCAGAATCAGCTCGTGGACATTTGCCGCTCTGGCAGCAGTAATGATTTTTTCGGAATTCAGCTCTGTGAAACGTCCGATATTTTCAGCAACGGTACCATTAAATATTTCAATGTCCTGGGGCAGGTAACCTAAATGGGGGCCAAGGCGAGCGGTATCCCATTGGGTGATATCTGCGCCATCCAGTCGAACCTTACCGCCCGCCGCAGGCCAAACACCCACTAAAAGACGGGCGAAGATTTACCCGACCCACTGGGGCCGACCACCACAAGAACCTCACCCGGGTCGAGTTCGAAGCTTACGTCGCCAAGGACAGGCGTCCGTGAACCAGGGGGAATAACAGTCACTGATTGTAGTTGCACGGCACCTGTTGGGGCCGGAAGATCGATCTGGAGATCACGGGTTTTACTTTGTTTAAGCAACTGGTCAAGACGACTGTAAGCCAGCCGCGCAGACGAAAATTGGCGCGATACGGCAATGAACTGCTCTAACGGAGCCAAAGCGCGCCCAAGCAAGATCGATGCGCCGATCATCATCCCCGCTGACATTTGATCCTCAAGCACCAGTAACGCGCCCAACCCGAGAATCAAAGACTGCGTCAATATGCGGAAAAATTTGGTCAGTGCGGAAACAACTGACGCCTTTTGGCTGGCCACACTCTGCAAATTCAAATAACTTTGATGCACCGACAGCCAACGGGACGTCAGCCTTGGAAGCATGCCCATGGCCTGAATCGCTTCCGCGTTTCTGAGCTGAGCAGTTGCCTGCTCAGACGACACCGTGGCAAATTTTCCGGCATCAGTAAGAGGCTTTCGAGTCACGGCCTCGTTTGCCCACGCTAATGCACCCAGAATAATGATTGCCCCGAATGCAAACCAGCCCACCCACACGTTGACCATAAAAATGGTCAACAAATAAATCGGTAACCAAGGTATGTCGAAAAACGCAAATAACCCAGCCCCTGTCAGAAACTGGCGTACCGTTGCCAAATCACCAAGTGACTGGGACGCGCTGATGCCCGCGCCCTTGAGATTCATTAAAAATGTGCTTTTGAAAACCTGATCGGATAGGGAAGCGTCTAATTTATTGCTGACCCGAACCAGGATTTGACTACGGACCCACTCCAATAACGCCATGAGGGCGAAAAGGCCGACCACGATAATCGTCAGAAAAAATAAGGTCATCTCGCTACGGCTGACCAGTACCCGATCGTAAACCTGGATCATGTACAAGGAAGGTGTGAGCCATAGCAAATTAACGAACGCACTGAAGGCCGCCACGTGAAAGAAAGCAGATTTACAGGCGATCAGCGAAAGGGCTAGCTCGCTGTGACGCGGGTGACTAGATTCAGCATTGTCCCGATATTTTTCCATATTACAATTTTGCCTGAAATCTCAATAAAAATCATGGGCTTAAGGATGCGCCACAAATAAGCAAATGTTGCACGGCTGGTCCTCCCAGATTATCGCCTCCCCGTGCAATCCGGTATCCTTGCGCCTTTCGAACTCTCAGACCCCGGATATCCCGGGGCTGCCGCAATGTCAGCACCCTTCCACACCCTGCGCGACCTGTTGCGCCACGCTGTCACCCGTTTCAACACGGAGGGCTTGTTTTTTGGTCATGGTAGCAACAATGCCTACGACGAAGCCGCCTATCTGCTGCTGCATGCGCTGAAACTGCCGCTGGACAAGCTCGATCCTTTTCTTGATGCGCAGCTGCTGCCCAAAGAAATCGAGACGCTGATGGCACTGATCGAGCGCCGCTGCAGCCAACGCCTGCCCGCTGCCTATCTGACCAACGAAGCCTATCTGGGGGATTACCGCTTTTATGTGGATGAGCGCGTGATCGTGCCGCGCTCGTTCATTGCCGAATTAATACCCGAGCAATTTCAACCGTGGATCGCCGATCCCTGGGCAGTTACGAATGTGCTTGAGCTATGCACCGGTTCCGGCTGTCTGGCGATCATGCTGGCGGATGCCTTTCCACATGCGCACATTGATGCAGTTGATTTATCACCCGATGCGCTGGCGGTTGCGCACCGTAATGTCGAAGACTATCACCTACAAGAGCGCGTGACCTTGCACGAGTCTGACCTATACGCAAAGCTTCCCAAGAAAAAGTATGACCTGATCGTGACGAATCCGCCTTATGTGAACAGCCAGTCCATGCACTCGCTGCCTGCGGAGTACCGCGCTGAGCCTTCGATGGCGCTGGCCGGTGGCGAAGATGGTATGGACATCGTTCGGAGTATTGTGGCGGGAGCGAAGGAGAGGTTGAGCCAACATGGTGTTCTGGTAATTGAGATCGGTAATGAATTTCCGAATGCGGAGGCCGCGTTCCCCAAGCTAGAGCTGACCTGGCTATCGACCAGCGCGGGTGACGGGTCGGTGTTTCTGCTGACGGCTGATCAGCTTTAATACTTCTGTTGAACGACACTGGATCCCGGCCTGCGCCGGGATGACGTTTAAAGGACTGTTAGCCTCAAAATCGTGACCCCACCTGATGCTAAGAGAACGTCTTTAGAACTACCCCACTTAAAACGTCGTCCCGGCGCAGGGTGGAGCGGGGGTTTCATGTAGCTTGCTGTATGCCCGCGCAACGGCACTGGCTTATAAGCCAGTGCGCGCCCTACATGGGGGGATCCAGTGTCTTTCGTTGCAAACGATCAGCTTTGACCCTTAACTGACTGCCATTGAGTACAAGCCAGATTTCAGTGTCCTTTGAATTTTTTTAGTTATCGATTTCACCTTTCATGATTCGCCTCCAACAACTCAGCCTGATGCGCGGTACCAAGCCGCTGTTTGACAATACCGATCTGACGCTCAACCCCGGCGACAAGATCGGCCTCATTGGCGCGAATGGCGCGGGCAAGTCCACGCTGTTCGGCATGCTGCGCGACGAACTGCACCCCGATCAGGGCAGCATTGATTTTCCGCGCAACTGGCGGGTTGCGTATGTCGCGCAAGAGACGCCTGCACTGGAACGCCCTGCGGTTGAATATGCCATCGATGGCGACACCACCCTGCGCAGACTGGAAAAAGAACTCGCTGAGGTCGAAGCCATGGACGACCAGGAAGCAGCAGGTCACCGAATGGGTGAGCTGTATGGACTACTGGCCGATGCAGATGCCTACACCGTGCGCTCGCGCGGCGAGCAATTGCTAGCGGGCCTGGGGTTTTCACAAGACCAAATGATGCAGCCGGTCTCCAGTTTTTCCGGAGGATGGCGCATGCGCCTCAATCTTGCACAGGCATTGATGTGCCCTTCGGATCTGCTGTTACTGGATGAACCGACCAATCACCTCGATCTGGATGCGATCATCTGGCTGGAAGACTGGTTGAAGCGCTACACCGGTACGCTGATCGTGATTTCGCACGACCGCGATTTTCTCGATGGCGTGGTGAACGTGATCGTGCACATCGATGAGCGCAAACTGAAACGCTACTCGGGTAACTATTCCTCATTCGAACGTCAGCGCGCTGCGCAAATCGTTCTGGCGCAAGGCATGCTGGAAAAGCAGCAACGCAAGCAAGCGCATCTGCAAAGTTACATTGATCGCTTCAAGGCCCAGGCCACCAAGGCACGTCAGGCGCAGAGCCGCATCAAGGCACTGGCGCGCATGGAAGAAATTGCCCCCTTGCGGGCTGCGGCTGAATTTTCTTTTGAATTCCGTGAGCCTTTACGCGCACCGAATCCTTTACTCACCCTCGAAAATGTCGCGATGGGCTATCGCAGCGCAGAAGGCACTGACAAACAAATTATCTCCGGCGTCAATTTTTCCTTGCAGACCGGTCAGCGCATCGGCTTGTTAGGCGTCAATGGCGCGGGTAAATCCACGTTCATCAAAACGGTAGCAGGCGATTTGTCCTCGCTGGGTGGTGTGGTCAATGTCGGTAAGGGACTAGTTATCGGCTATTTCGCACAGCATCAACTGGAAATGCTGCGTGACGATGAATCGCCACTCTGGCATCTGGTGCGGATCGCGCCTGACGTTCGAGAACAAGAGCTGCGCAATTTCCTGGGCAGCTTCAACTTTCCCGGCACGATGGTCACCAGCCCTATCCGCCCGTTTTCCGGTGGTGAAAAAGCCCGACTCGCGCTGGCGCTGATCGTCTGGCAGCGACCGAATCTCTTACTGCTGGATGAACCGACCAACCATCTCGACCTCGAAACCCGCGAGGCACTGACGGATGCGCTGGCGCAGTTCGAAGGCACGCTGATGCTGGTATCACACGACCGGCATTTGCTGCGCGCGACGACCGATCAGTTTCTGATCGTTGCCGACGGCAAGCTGACCGCTTTCGATGGCGATCTGGATGATTACAAAGACTGGCTCTTCAAGACCAAGCTGGCGGCCAAAACGGCTGCTGCGAACGAGTCCCCGGCTGCACGGTCCGCCACCACACCGGCGATTGCTGAGGCAGCGACCACGAACGCGGTCACATCAAACAACAAGGTAGCAAAATCTGCGCTGTCATCGGCACAGCGCAAGCCGATCGAAGCGCGTATCAAACGTCTGGAAGAGCAAATGAGCCGACTGACCGAGCAAAAGTCGACTCTTGATGCCCGACTGGCCGATTCCGCGGTCTATGAACCTGATCAGAAAAACGAACTGAGGACACTGCAAGAGGAGCACGCCAGTTGCAGCAAGGCGCTGGAAACACTGGAAGCAGAATGGCTGGAACAGCAGGAAGCGCTGGAGAAACTGGCGGCGTGACTGAGCACGTATATAAATTTGATTGTGAATCGTGTGAGGAAGCGGTGCAGTAATTCCATCGCTTCATACAAAGCAAAGACGCTAAATTTAAAAATAAAAAAAATGACGCTACTTAGCGGCTCTGAATGTCGATCAATGAAATCATCATCAAACTCGAGACCGCAATGACAACGACACCGCCCGATGCAGCCCTGCCCCTGACCGGCATCACCGTACTCGACCTCACCCGTCTGCTGCCCGGCCCCATGG
>JBILCO010000211.1:0-4317 GCA_044353075.1 Burkholderiaceae bacterium | reverse complement strand
GCGAGGCGAGCCGCTTCCATCACGTTGACCACTGACTGATGCGTGGCCCGGGCATCGGCCTGAATTTCAACGGTTTGGCTGGCATCGCCCGATGACTGGGCACGCAGCTCAAGCGCCAATGACGGTGCATCACGTGCGGCAAGCCGACGACCATTGAGCGCGAAATGGCCTTCGGCATCCACAGCCACCCGCAGAGATTTCGGCACCGGCGCCGATTCGTTACTGGCGACAGGCAGGCGCACTGACAGGCCAGCCACCCGACTGAAAGTGGTGCTGATCATCAGAAAAATCAGGATGACCAGCAGCACATCAATGAAGGCAATCAGATTGATTTCCGGCTGATCGCGGCGGACCTGTTGACGAAAATTCATGCGTTCAGCCCTTTCCCATGGTGACCTGATCGACGAAGCGCAGCGCCTCCTGCTCCATCTCGAGAATCAGTGCATCGACCTGCGCGTGCAAATGACGGTGAAACAGCAAGGCCGGCATCGCCACGGCCAGACCAAAACCGGTATTGTAGAGAGCGACGGAAATGCCATGCGCCACCTGCAAGGGATCGGTCATGCTGCCCTGTTGTGCACCGAATAATTCGATCATGCCAACCACGGTGCCAAACAATCCCATCAGCGGTGCCAGTGTCGCCACTGTGCCCAGCGTGGTGAGGTAGCGCTCCAGGTGGTGAGCGCTCATGCGGCCTGCGTCAGCAATCGCCTCTTTCATCAGCTCACGCGGTGCTTGCCGATGACGCAAACCTGCGGCCAGCACGCGGCCCAGCGGCGAGTTCTGCTCCAGTTGACCGATCACTTCCGCATTGACACGGCCGGAGCGCACCACGTCGAGGACTTCCTGCAGAAGCGTGGACGGCAAAATGCGTGAGCGGCGCAAGTACAATACGCGCTCAATGATGACGGTGACGGCAACGACAGAAGCGGCGAGCAGAAACCAGATCGGCCAGCCAGCGGCCTGAATCAGCGCAAACAAAATACGGTCTCCCGGAGTGATTCACAAATTTGCCGCAGACTGTATCCGCTTCACTGCGCACGGGCAAGCTGACACGCGCGCAGAAAGCAGCAAACCCAGGGCGGAAACGGCCGAAGCACTGCCCGAGTTCTCGTTCTGTGCTTTTTTGCGCAACAGGTTTTTATCGAAGTACTTGTACACATAGTCTGTGGAAAACGTTGTGGGTAATGCCAGGCAATCAGATTGAAGTCCTTGATTCAAAAGATTTTTTTGGCTGTGCCCGCAAATCGCGCACCGCATTTTATCCACAAGCTCCATGCCTGACATTCATACCGCTGCTCAAATCCGGCTTTGGACGACGGGTTTTACCGGGCTAGACACACAGAAGGATAAACTGGCATGAACGATTCTTTTTTATCCAACATGACCCATACGCCCGATCCGACACCCGGTGTGCTGACTGTCTCTCAGCTCAATCAAACCGTGGGGCGCCTGCTGGAGCGCAGCTTCCCGCTGACCTGGGTCGCTGGAGAACTCTCGAATGTGACCCGTGCCGCGTCGGGGCATTGGTATTTCACGCTCAAGGATGCCGGCGCTCAGGTGCGCGCCGTGATGTTTCGGGGACGGGCGCAGTATGTCGACTTCAGTCCGCGCGAAGGTGACAAGGTCGAAGTACGCGCAACCGTGGGCCTGTATGCAGCGCGCGGCGATTTTCAGCTGAATGTCGAGAATATGCGTCGCGCCGGTGTCGGCAATTTATATGAAGCCTTTCTGCGGCTGAAATCCACATTGGCCGCCGAAGGCCTGTTCGATCAGGAACGCAAACGGGCGCTGCCAGTCTTCCCGCGCACCATCGGTGTGGTCACCAGTCCCCAGGCAGCGGCGCTGCGCGACATTCTGACTGCATTGCGACGCCGGGTGCCACACATTCAGATCGTGCTGTATCCAACGGCAGTCCAGGGCGACGGCTCTGCCGAAAAAATCGCAGCCGCGATTCAGGCAGCCTCCGATCGCGCCGAATGCGATCTGCTGCTGGTATGCAGGGGTGGTGGCAGTCTTGAAGATTTGTGGTCCTTCAATGATGAACGCGTCGCGCGCGCGATCGCCAGTTGTGCAATCCCGGTGATATCAGGCGTCGGCCACGAAACCGATGTCACCATCGCCGATTTCGTTGCTGACCTGCGCGCGCCGACGCCCACTGCGGCAGCGGAATTGGCCGCCACCCCTTGGGCAGAATGGTTCGAAGCGGTCGGCCAGCACGCCGACGACCTCACCGATGCCTTGCGTCGACAGCTGGACGGCCGGGCACAGACGCTGGACTGGCTCGCGCATCGCTTGCACAGTCCGGCCGCCGCGATTCGTCACCAGCAACTGCGACTGTCCACCCTGCAAAACCGGCTGCAGCATGCCACCAGCACGCCTCTGACAGCAGCTCGCTTCCGGCTCGATAAGGCGCGACAACGACTGACCCACGCGCTGCCGGATACGCGCATTGCACGCACCCGGCTGGGCGCTCGTGCGAGCCAATTGTCGTCCGCCTTTGCGACACAGTTCAGCACGCACCGCCACGCCATCGCTGCACTGCACGGCAAGCTCGAGCTGCTGGCACCGCAACGAACACTCGAGCGTGGCTACGCGATCGTGCAGGACGATAAAGGCCAGATCATTCGCAGCGTCAGCCAGATCAAGGCGCCGCAGCAGCTCGCACTCACGGTCGCTGAAGGCAGCGTCCGTCTTGATATCAGCCGGGTTGATCCGGACCCGGCTTGAGCCGCCTCACCCCGCCGTTGCCGGGTCTCATCAGTGATGAACGGTTAGGCTATACTTCGGCCAGTTTTACAAAAGTGCAACGCGACGCGCGCACAACCCTGAATAACAAAGCGTCGAACTGAATTTTTTTGGAGGATTTATGGCTGCAATTTTTCAATCGCTCGGACGCACCGTCATCGCCGGAATCGTACTACTGGTGCTGCTGGTCATTATCGCCAGCAGCGTCGCGGGTGTGAGTCCGCAATATGGGCACGCATGGGGTGCATTCGTCATGCGCTGGCTGCATGTGGTGTCAGGTGTCATGTGGATTGGTTTACTCTGGTATTTCAACTTCGTGCAAATCCCGTCCATGCCTAAAATTCCCGATGAGCAGAAACCTGCCATCGGCAAAGTCATCGCACCGACCGCCCTGTTCTGGTTCCGCTGGGCGGCATTAGCCACCGTAATTACCGGCGTGCTGGTGGCATGGATGAATGGCTATCTGGTCGCTGCACTCGGTCTGCAACAGCCTGTTCATGCCATTGGCATTGGCATGTGGATCGCGCTGGTCATGGCCTTCAATGTCTGGTTCATCATCTGGCCGAATCAGAAAAAAGCCCTGGGTATCGTGACCGTGGAGCCAGAACAGAAAGCTGCCGCTGCACGTCTGGCAATGCTGACCTCCCGCTTCAACACCATGCTGTCGATCCCGATGCTTTACATGATGGTGGCGCAGCAGAACGGCGGACTGTAAGCACAGCGCACGATCTGACCACAGCAAACAAAAATCCCGCGACAGTCTCTGTCGCGGGATTTTTTATTGGCTTTTATGAAACGCGTTGTTTCGATGATTTCCTAGAGTGCATTCAGCGGTATCTTCAGGTAAGACACGCCATTGGATTCCGATGGCGGCAGATGGCCTGCACGAATATTGACCTGCACTGACGGCAAGATCAGCACCGGCATCTCCAGTGTGGCATCTCGCTTCGAACGCATCTCGACAAACTGTGTCTCGCTGATACCGTCGTGCACATGGATATTCTTACTGCGCTGTTCACCAACCGTGGTTTCAAAAGCTACCGGACGATCGTTCGGCGGGTAGTCGTGACACATGAACAACCGGGTCTCGTCCGGAAGACTCAGGATCTTCCTCGCCGAGGCATACAACGTCTTCGCATCGCCCCCTGGGAAATCGCAACGTGCCGTACCCACATCCGGCATGAACATCGTGTCGCCCACAAACACGGCATCACCAATCTGATACGCAACGCAGGCGGGGGTATGACCCGGCACATACATCGTGCTGACAGACAAGGCGCCGATGCTGACGGTTTCACCGTCCTTTAGCAGATGATCAAACTGCGAACCATCGGTCGCGAATTCCGGCTCAAGATTGAAAACGCCCTTGAATACCTGCTGCACCTTGCTGATGTGGTCCCCAATGGCGATCTTGCCACCCAAATGCTGCTGAAGATACGGCGCCGCGGTCAGATGATCGGCGTGCGCATGCGTTTCAAGTATCCATGTGAGCTTTAGCTGCTTTTCGCGCACGAAGGCAATCACCTTGTCCGCTGAATTTGTTCGGGTGCGACCCGATTTCGGGTCATA
>JBILCO010000120.1:0-6617 GCA_044353075.1 Burkholderiaceae bacterium | reverse complement strand
AGAATTTTGATGCGTCCCAGTCGCAGACGCTACTCAAGACCCTGACCGGCGGTCTGGGCATTGCGCTGCTGACGACCGCAGTGGGTCTGGTGGCGAATATGCTGCTGGGCGTACAACTTGTCAGGCTCGATCGCTGCGGCGACGGCATACTCGCCGACTCGCTGGAGCTGGCCGAAACTGAACTGGCTACCCTCACGAATCAGGAACGGCAGTGAGTTTGCGCAAGAAACGTCGGGAAGGGGAGGTGGATCCCTTCTACGACATGCTGTTCAACATCCTGATTGCCTTCGTGTTCTGTTTCATCATCGCGCTGCTGGCGATGAATCCGAAAGCAAAAAAAGCGGGCGATATTCCAGCCAAGGCTGAATTCATTATCACGGTGTCATGGCCGGACATGAATCCGAATGATCTGGATACCTACGTGCAGGATCCTGCGGGTGCGGTGGTGTGGTTTCGTTCACGCGAGGCCGGGCTGATGCATCTGGATCGCGATGATCGCGGTCTGGCCGGCGACTCGATCAAGGTGAATGGCCGCGATATTGTCAATCCGCTCAACCAGGAAGTCGTGACGATACGTGGTTTTGCGGCGGGCGAATACACCGTCAATGCGCAGTACTACGAAAGCAAGAACAGCGAGGCGGTTGAAGCCACGATTTCGGTCGTCAAGGTCAATCCCCGCGCCGAGATCGTTTACTACGGCACCTTGCGGCTGGACCGCAAGGGCGATGAAGCCACCGCCGTTCGCTTTACCGTCGATCCCGATGGCAGTGTCAGAGACATCAATACCTTACCTAAACAAATCGTCCCGCAGCTATGACCCATATTTCAATACTTCTGACCTTCCTGTATCTGACCGTTGCGATACTGCTGCTGGTGCTATGTCTCGCGACAGCGTGGAAACACTGGATAAAGCTGGTCATGATTCTCGTGGTGACCGCCAGTTATTTTGTCGCTAACTTCACCTTTGAAGACATGCTGGGCTGGCCCACGCCGCGCATGCTGCCGGAAAAATTCGTCATCATCTCGGCGATGATTGAAGAGCCGAACCCGGCCAAAGGTGTGGATGGTGCGATTTATCTGTGGGTGTCGCCGCTCGATACCCAGCGCCCCGGCACCGTGCCGCGAGCTTACCGCTTGCCGTATCTGAAAGAAAATCACTCGGAGGTGTCGGAGTCACTGCGCAGAAGCCGCCAGGGCATACGTCAGGTCGCCGTGATCGAAGGCGGTGGTGGCGGCAGCGGCGGCTCCTGGCTGAAGATGAACACCGAGAAAAAAGTCAAACTCAAGATCAGCGATGCGCCAGCAGCGCGCATGCCGGAGAAGTGATGATGAAGCGCCTTGCCCTCATGCCGGCGGTGCTTGCTGCGCTGGCCGGATGTTCTCAGTCGCCGGTGGGTGATTCGTATTTTCCGCTGCCGATCGGCGGGACCTGGGAATACGATGTCGCCTCCGACATTAACAATATTGTTTCGCACGAAACCTACACGCTCAATGTGGATCGTACGGTCGACACTGATGCTGGTGAGGTCGTCGTGCGGCGTGCCGAAGTACCCGGATCGATTGGTATCGAGTACTGGCTGCGCCAGGAAAAAGACCGTATCACCCGTATTGCGCAGCGTATTGATGCCGATGAACAGGCCAAGCTCGATCGCAACCCGCAAGTGATTCTCAAGCTGCCAGTGACCGTCGGTGCAACCTGGATGGTGCCCACAGAGCTTTTTGTCATCGCGCCTAAACTCGAAATGGGCATGGGTACGACCAAAATGCCCAAGGTAATGATGACCTATATCGTCGAAGCGATGGATGAAACAGTGGCTGTGCCAGCGGGTACGTTCAAGTCGTGCGCGCGGGTCGCGGGCAACGGCAATTTCACCTTGTATGTGGATGCAGTGCAGGGCTTTCGCGACGTACCCATTGTCAATCGCGAGTGGTATTGCAAGGGTGTGGGCTTGGTGAAGGTTGAACGTAGCGAGACCCTGCAGTCGCCTTACTATTCATCAGGT
The DNA here is from genome assembly GCA_044353075.1 of Burkholderiaceae bacterium. Taxonomy (GTDB): domain Bacteria; phylum Pseudomonadota; class Gammaproteobacteria; order Burkholderiales; family Burkholderiaceae_D; genus Pernthalerella. The sequence goes on along the minus strand of JBILCO010000120.1, from coordinate 4,614 downwards.
CAGATCAAGATGGAACTGACGTCGTTCACATTGCCCTAGAGCGTATTGGGCATGCATTGCACCCTCTAGTGCTCGACGCATTGCCGGAAATAAAAACACCCGCTCAGACATTTCCATCGGTGGCCCGAAGTGAGCAGATTCGGAACACAAACTTCTACACTGTTACCTAGGGGTGATTTTTCCCTTTTGGCGCAGCCATGTACAACAACCTGTCATCATTTCCCCTTCAGTCACCACTATCATCGACGATCAGCACTGACCCGGCGAGAACGTCCGTGCCACCGATCCACCACCAATTATTTGCCGCGACAAACCCGCCCGTCATGCGCAGTAGGGTCGCTCATCATCACGGTCTGCCTGATCAGCCGGATCGTGCTGGTATGCGCAAGCGGCGTGCGCAGTTTGAAATGACCGTGAGAGTGCTTCAGCGCAGTCGTGGCGTGGAGCCAGCCACGAATTCCCACGCCGAGGTGCTGGAAGCCTATGGATATCGCCAGCTGGCTCAGTGGGTGATGGATATGCCAGCCAACGTGATGACTGCGGTGCAAGCGATGAATGAGGCTCTCGGCGATGCAGTGTCATTTCACATTGGACCTCCTGGTGCGCAGGCCGCTCCGGCTCGCAGCAACCCACCGTCGGTGAACGACTTCATGAAGAAGTTTTCTGAGAATTTCAAGTTCAGGCTGAGTCCTGCCGCGCGAAACGCAGCCGATATGCGCGGCATGATCGTCCTCATCGGCGAAAATCACTACGATCCATCGATACAAGCATTGGTAAAAGAAGTGATGTTCGAATTTCGCAGGATTCGCGGGGATAGATTTTTTAAGGAGGGTGGTAGCGAGCAATTATGCGAGAAGCGCGTGGAGCAATACCAGATGCAACCTAACGACTGCGAGCTATTGGAAAAAAATAGCGTGGCTTTTAAAGAGTTGAATGTGATCAGAGAAAAGCTGGATCGCTACTTGCGCTACTCTGTCAGTTATCTGAAAAAGCACGTAGCTTCCGCTCGAGAGGATTTTCGTGCACAAACTGTGTTGGCCTACCTTGATTTCATCAACAAGCATGAAAAAAAGCTGCCTGCATCCAGAGTCGCTGCATTCGGCTATCTGCAAAGAAAAGTCCGTGAAATCAAAGCGCAGTTCGATAATGCAGCCGTTGAATCTCTATCCCGGCGTGATCAGCAGATGGCTGATTACGCGCGTGCCAGACGAAGCGAAACCGGACTGAACTTCATGGTGGTCGGCGCCACCCATGCGACGGGAATCGGCAATCACTTGGCGGATATGCCTGTGATGTTGATGGTACCCCGGGTCATGATCCAGCAGGAGCCGGCCAAAAAAGATGAACTGTGACATACCCGGAGATTTGCGTGCGGGCTGATGTTTTCGCAAATAAAAAAGCCGACGGCATACGCCGTCGGCCAAGTCTGCACGGGATCTACTGCTGAATTCCGTATCCCAATGCAGGCGGGAGTAAAACTTTTTACTTCATGAGCTTGAAGACCCAGACTGAGCCACCCTGCTCGAGCATGCTGACCTTCTTGGCCACTTCGCCGCCCCACAGAGGCACCGCGCCACCCCAGCCGGAGACCACAGCGATGTACTGCTCGCCGCCTTCTTCCCAGCTGATTGGAGGAGCAACAACGCCGGAGCCGGTCTGGAACTTCCACAGTTCTTTACCGTTCTTGGCATCGACTGCCTTGAGGAAGCCTTCAGGTGTGCCGTAGAACACCAGATCACTGCCGGTCGTCATCACGCCACCCCACAGAGGAGCGGAGTTTTTGTTTTCCCAGACGATCTTGCCAGTCTTCGGATCAATCGCGCGCAGGGCGCCGATGTAGTCCTCATGCAGTGGCTTGATGGTGAAGCCTGCGCCCAGATAAGCAGCACCCTTCTTGTAGGTCACAGGCTCGTTCCAGATTTCCATGCCCCACTCGTTGGCTGGCACATAGAACAGGCCAGTCTTCGGGCTGTAAGCCATAGGCTGCTGGTTCTTGCCGCCCAGGAAAGAAGGTGCGGAGAAAACCACATTGCCCTTCTTGCCATCCGGACCTTTGGTGGGGTCGCCAGGACGGTTGGCGGGATCGTAGTTAGGACGGCCCGTCTTCAGGTCGATGCCGGTTGCCCAGGTGATCTTGGAGACAAACGGGAATGCGCCATTGAGCTTGCCGTTTTTCGCATCCATCACATAGAAGAAACCGTTACGGTCAGCGGAAGCACCCATGCGCTTGCCGTCCATGTCGAACGTGATGAATTCATTCACGCCGTCATAGTCCCAGCCGTCGTTCGGGGTCTTCTGATAGTGCCATACGATTTTGCCGGTAGCGACATCGACAGCAACAGTCGCGGTCGAGAACAGGTTGTCGCCGGGGCGCAGGTGGCTGTTCCATGGTGCGGGGTTGCCGGTGCCGAAATAAGCCAGACCGGTGGTCGGATCATAGGTGCCGCCGAGCCAGGTCGTTGCGCCGCCCGATTTCCACAGATCGCCAGGCCAGGTCTTGTTGGTCGTGCCGGAGATGCCGTTTTCGATGGCTTTGCCGCCTTCGTACTTGTAGCCCATGTGGCCTTCGACCACCGGACGTGTCCAGACCATCTTGCCGGTCTTTGGATCGCGCGCTTCAACGCGGCCGATCACGCCAAATTCACCACCCGAAACGCCGGTCAGCAGCAGACCTTTAGCGATCAGCGGTGCAGCGGAAGCCGAGTAGCCAGCGGCGTAGTCGTCGATCTTCTCTTTCCAGACCACGTTACCGGTGTTCTGGTCCAGAGCAACCAGCTGTGCATCCAGCGTCGCGAAAATAACCAGGTTGTCGAACAGCGCAGCGCCACGGTTGATCACGTCACAGCAAGGCATGATGCCGTCTGGCAGACGGTGCTCGTATTTCCAGAGCTTCTTGCCAGTCTTGGCATCCAGCGCATAGATACGCGAGTAAGAACCGGTGACGAACATTTTGCCGCCGTGGATCAGTGGCTGCGATTCCTGACCGCGCTGCTTCTCGCCACCGAAAGAAAACGACCAGGCCGGTACCAGCTTGGAGATGTTGCCTGCATTGATCTTGTCCAGCGGTGTGTAACGCTGACCCTGCTGACCCATACCCCAGGACAGAACGTCACCGACGCTTTGCGCGTCTTTTTCGATCATTGCGTCTGTCACGCCGGCGGCAAATGCCGACGACCCGGTGATCAGCGCGAAGCCGACCAGAGACGCCAGTAGTTTCCTCTTCATTAATATCTCCCCCTTGGTTATGCCAATGTTGGCTATTCGGTTGCAAGCAAAGTGCGTGGCGTGCAGCCACAGACGAGAAGCAACTGTTTTATCAAGGCAAAGGCCATGCCATGAAAATTTCGCACGCAAGTGCGCCAGAACCCGCAAAAACGCTCAAGTTCGGCGCTCTGTTCTGGTACAGATAGGCAGGAGTGTCACAAAATTCAACAGGCACTGGCTGTCACACAAGGACGTACCTCAGCCAGAGTCAGCCACGCCGGGGTGGCATGAATCCTTCATAGTGGGAACATGACCGTAAAGAACACTGACTTGATCAAGGTTATTCAATGACGCTGACCGCAGAACTGATGGCTCGTTTTCTGGCTGCCGCAGTGCGTTTTTCCGGCCTGCCGGCCATCGATCCGGCCGACTTGCCCGAGATCGAGCAGGTCAGCGCGCAAGCGCTCGCGCAAAAGGTTTGCCCGGATGCGCCCGGCACCTGTAACAGCGTCGCTGCGCTATTTGATACCGAAAGTTACCGTATCTATTTGCGCGAGTCACTGAATCCTGCTGACCCGATGGATAACTCCTTCATCGTCCATGAGCTCGTGCATGTGCTGCAGTTCAAAAAATTTGGCCATGATCATTTCAACAGCTGCCGCAAGGTGCTCGACAGTGAACAGCAGGCTTACTACGTGCAGAACAATTATCTGGGTGAGGAAGGCATCGACTGGCGCGAGGGATTTTTGCTGCGGTTTATGAAATGTCCGCCGGAAGAGGCGGTGAAGGATGAGTTGGGGCGGGATGATGACTGACTATGACGCATCGTTTTTTTCGAGCAGGCTCGATGCGATTCAATTTTTCTGGGGTACGCAATGGATCGCCCCACGAATTTTTCGGAGGGCGATTGAGGGATGCAATCAGTCAAAGCGAAAGGTAATTAGCCCCGACCCGACTTCACCAGCCCGCGCTGTGGATCGTAGCCTGCTGCAGCGACCAGATAAAACACCAGCGACGAGATCACAACCACCGCCAGCGACAGCGGTGCGATTTGTCCGTACAGCGCATAGCGCAGTGCCTCGACTGCGTGCGTGAACGGATTGAAGGAAGAGATCTGATAAATCCACTCAGCCCCCGCATTTTGCATACGCTGAATCGGATAGAGAGCAGAGGATAAAAAGAACATCGGGAAGATCACGAAATTCATCGTGCCCGCAAAATTCTCCAGCTGCTTGATATACACCGACAGCATCAGTCCAAACGCTGACAGCATCAGCGCGCCCAGTGCCAGCGCGGGCAGCGCAGTCAGCACCTGCCAGGGCGAGAGCCCGATACCCCAGATCACCACAATGATCATGTAAGCCAGCGCCTGCAGCACGGATAGGAAAGCGCCACCGGCCAGTTTGCAGG
>JBILCO010000119.1:0-6618 GCA_044353075.1 Burkholderiaceae bacterium | reverse complement strand
GCAGTAGCCTTCGGCCTGTGGATACTGAAACACAATCGTCCGGGCAATTTCAATATCCGGCCTGATGTGAAGCGGGGTGCGCAACTGGTGGTCGATGGCCCGTATGCGCTGGTTCGACACCCGATGTACGTCGCGGTGCTCTGGCTGGGACTGTCCGCTGTGCTGCTTTATGCCAGCGCAGCCAATTTATTGTTATGGCTGCTGTTGGGGTGGGTCCTGGACCGCAAGGCAGTGCTGGAAGAGCGCTATCTGTGCGCACATTTTCCCGAGTACGCCGCCTATGCCGACAAGGTAGGGCGCTTTCTGCCCAAACGCGTGCCCGGCTAATCCCCTATCACCAGTCGATGGCTTGTCCATCCCATGCCAGAAAGCGGCCGGTGTCGACGGGCGTTGCCTGTGTCATCAAATGCAGCAGACGCTCTGCCACAAAGTCAGGCGTGAAGAGCTTTTCTTGCGACACGTTGGCCTGAAACGGTCGCGACAAGCCGGTATCCGTGGTGCCCGGGTGCAGCGCGAGGACGATGGCCCCCGGGTTACGGCGGGCGAGTTCGATTGACAGCGTTTTCAGCAACTGGTTCTGCGCCGCCTTCGAAGCCCGATAACTGTACCAGCCGCCCAACCGGTTATCTGCAATCGATCCGACACGCGCAGACAATGACGCAAACACCACCCGACGCCGTTGCTTCAGCCAGGGCATCAGTGCCTGCGCCAAAAGCACAGGGCCAAAGGCATTAACTGCAAATATCTGCTGCATTGCCGGCAGCGAGATTTGTTCAAGCATTTTCTCAGGTGCGACATCTTTTGCGTGTAGCAAGCCTGCAGTATTGATAATTAAATCAATATCTTGCACATGCTTTTTCAACTGCAATGTCAGGTTTGAGAGGCTGACCTCATCCGTGATGTCCACGTTGTGCAGCAGGCATTGTCTTCCCCCTGCGGTCAGCCGTGATTGCAAACCCAACAGCGGTTCGCTGGACGACGCCTGCCGCGAGCAGAGCACCAGCGTCTGAACGGTGGGGTTCGACGCCAGCCGCTCGGCCATGGCGTAACCGATGCCACCGCTGGCACCGACGATCAGCGCGCTCGTTGGGAAGATGTTACTCATCGGACGATGCGATAACAGGGTTGGTAGCGGGCGCCGGGCAGTTTCATGCGGCCTTGCTCCACAAAGGCTGACAGCAGGCGATCCATCTGCAGCATCACTTCGCTCTCCCCGCGAATTTCGAACAAGCCATGCTTTTCAACGGCGGCGATTCCTTTCAGTTTGACATTGCCGGCAACGATTCCCGAGAACGCACGACGCAAATGTGCCGCTAATTCATGCGTTGGCTGATCCCTGCGCAGCGGCAGTGAGCGCATCGCTTCATGGGTCGGGTCGAACGGATGCTGGAAACCGGGATCGATTTTCATGCGCCAGTTGAAGTAGTACGCATCGCTGTGCTGCTTGCGATAACCACGCACGGCTTCAATTCCCTGCAGCGCGGCCAGCGCCACCGCAGCCGGATCATCGATGATGACCTGATAGCGTTCCTGCGCCGATGGCCCCAGCGTGGCACCGATAAATTCATCGATCATCGTGAAATAAGCGGCGGATTCCTCCGGGCCGGTGAAAATGACCGGCAACTGTACATCCCGATTGTCCGGGTTCAGCAAGATACCCAGCAGGTACAGAATCTCCTCTGCCGTACCGGCTCCACCGGGAAAAACGATGATCGCGTGGCCGGTGCGCACAAAGGCTTCGAGGCGCTTTTCAATGTCGGGCAAGACGACGAGATCGTTCACAATAGGATTGGGCGCCTCGGCGGCAATGATGCCGGGTTCGGAAAATCCCAGATAGCGACCGTCGGATATGCGCTGTTTTGCGTGACCAATCGTGGCGCCCTTCATCGGACCTTTCATCGCGCCGGGACCGCAACCGGTGCATATATCCAGAGCGCGCAGGCCCAGCTCGTAGCCCACCCGTTTGGTGTAGTCATACTCTAGGCGGGAGATCGAATGACCACCCCAGCAAACCACCAGATTGGGCGAGCGTTCAGGACGCAGAACGTCCGCATTGCGCAAGATGTGAAACACAAAATCCGTGATGGCCGCGCTATCACTGGAGTCTCGAACCTGCTGTGCGACCGGTGCCGGTATGCCGCCGTTTATAAAAAGAATGTCTCGTAATACGGCAAACAGATGCTCGCGGATACCCTGAATCATGACGCCATCAACGAAGGCGCTGGCGGGGGCGTTGCGCAAATCCAGCTTGATACCGCGTTCACGATGAATGATACGTATGTCGAAATCGGGGTAACGTTCCAGCAGCGCCTTGCTGTCATCGAGTTGGCTGCCTGAACTCAGAACTGCCAGCGAACAATTCCGAAAAACCGGATACAGCCCTGTCTGACCATGGTCGAGAAGACTGGCGATTTCGTTGCGGGACAGAATATCCAACCGGCCTTGCGGAGAGACCAGACTGTCAATCACGGGGTGTTGCGTGGTCATTTTTTTATCATCAGTGAAGAAAAGGCCATCTTAGCTTGTGGCCGATTACGGAGCGATTGATTGTTTTGCCATCCACCTAACGAGACAGGCTCTTAATACCGAGTTGCAGTCAGGCAATAGTCCGATGATACCGAAAGTCATAAAAATTGATTTTTATCAAGCTCATCCATGCGTCATCAGCGCCAAAACGATAGGGATTTTTTTTATCTTCCTATAATCTTCATCATCGTAAGAATTGATAATAAAAAGCAATCGTCGATATTTTTTCGGATGGATTTATTCAGCGCCCCCCTAACATGTGGTGAAAATCACCTTGAAAAAAAACACCCTGAAAAATGTCGTCTCGATTGGTGAGGATGGTGAATTCAGCGGAAAAATTGCTGCGATTCATTTCGAAAAAATAGTCGAGAACAATCCCGACGCTGTCTTCATCTACGACCGTCAAAGTGGCTGCATCACCTACGGTAATCATCGTCTGATCGACGTCCTGGGTTACCCGATTCCCGAGATACAAACACTTCGGCTGGATACCCTGGATGGGCTCATTCATCATGATGACCATCCGGCATTTCTGAGCTGCCTCGACGGAATCTTTAGTGCTTATGAAGATCTGATTCACGGCCACCTTGTCCGATGCCGCCATCAGGATGGGCGGTGGCGATGGTTGAAGGTGAAATTATCTGTTTACGATCGCGATACGCAGGGGCATGTCCTGCGACTGATCGGAACGGCGAGCGATGTCAGCGATGATATGGCGGCCAGAGAATCGATGCATCTTAAAAATCGTATTCTCGAGCTGATACTCAACAGCATGTCGGAGGGTGTGATCGTCTGCGATGGCAGAGGCGAGCTGATGTTGGTGAATCGCTCTGCGGAACAGATGCTCAGACTCGACGCCCCTCTGACTTCACTGTCACAAATTCGTGCGGCACATACGGCCGATCAGGATGCGGCAGCGGCGACCCATTTGTGGCACCAGCATCCGCTGGTCAGAGCACTGTCAGGCGAAAAGGTCACAGATCAGACATTGTCGTTATACGATCGCAAACGCGAACTGGCGATGACGCTGAACCACGCATCGGCGCCCCTCCTGGACGACGGTGGCAAAATCATCGGCGCGGTGGATGTGTTTCGCGATATCACCGAGGCCCATCGGGCCCTCCATGAATTACAGCGTACGGAAGAACATTTCCGGTTGCTGGTCGAAGGAACGACGGACTACGCCATCTTCATGCTGGATCATGCCGGCATGATCGTCAGCTGGAATCCTGGTGCCGAACGAATCCTTGGTTACCGAACGTCGGAGATCATCGGTCAGCACATGTCGATATTTTTTACGGCGGAAGATTGCACGCGTGATGAGCCCGCCCGCAAGCTCCGGCAAGCCAGTCTGGAAGGGCGGGCCGAGGAAGACAGCTGGCGGGTGCGCAAAGATGGTCAGCATTTCTGGTGCACGGGCGTTACCGGCGCACTGCACGACAGCGATGGCAAACTCAAGGGATTCGTGGCCATCCTGCGCGACAATACTGAACGGCGACTGGCAGAACAAAACACCTTCTTTTTGGCGAATCATGATTTACTCACCGGTCTGCCCAATCGGGCTCGCTTTCTGGAGCGGCTGCATGAAGCACTGATCAACGCCGACCGTGATCACACACGAGTCGCCGTGTTGCTTCTGGATTTGGACAGATTCAAAACCATCAATGACACCTTGGGACATCATGCAGGGGATCAGCTGCTCAGGCAGGTGTCGCAGCGTCTTAGTCAGTGCGTGCGCGAGACCGATACCGTGGCCCGGCTGGGTGGCGATGAATTCGTGTTGATACTCACCCGTCTTAAATCGCTTTCATCGGCGGAGCTGATCGCAGAAAACATCATCCGGGAATTAGCCAAGCCCTTTTCGATCGAGAGTTACGCTGTCAACAGCGGAGCCAGTGTAGGTATCGCGTTTTACCCGCAGGATGGCAGCGACTCCGGCGAATTGCTGCAGAAAGCTGACCTTGCCATGTATCGTGCCAAGGCGACAGGCCGGAGCCGTTATCGGGTATTTGCCCCCGGTATGCTGACCGAGATTCAGCTGCGTCAGCAACAGGAAGAGCAACTAAGAACTGCGGTCGGGCAGGGTGACTTTGAATTGGTCTATCAACCGCAAATCGACCTTCATACACTCAAAATGACAGGCGTCGAAGCCTTGCTTCGCAGCCGTAATCCGCAGTTGATGATGCTCTCGCCAAGGAAAATCATCACGCTCGCCGAGGAAATGGGCCTGATCATCAGTCTGGGTTCGTGGGTCGTCGATACCGCTTGTCGGCAACTGGCACACTGGCGGTCGATGGTGTCGTCCGATGCATCTGAATTCGCCGACTTATCGACACTCAGCCTGGCGATCAATGTCGCTCCAGCACAGCTGCTGGCAGATCACTTTGTGACTGAGCTCAAAAAGACGCTGGAACGTTATGCGTTACCACCGGCGGCACTGGAGATCGAAATCACCGAAGCTTCGCTGGTGAGTGCCATTCAGTCCGAGAGCCGGGTGGTTGATCAGCTTGAATCGCTGGGTGTCTCTATCAGCATTGATGATTTCGGTGCAGGTATGTCCAGCCTGTCTTTCCTTAAACAATTTCCGGTCGATGCACTCAAGCTGGATCCTGCATTGATACGTAATTTGCCGCGCGACCATGAGGATGCTGCCATCGTGTCCGCCATTGCCCGTTTGGCCAGTGATTTACACATCCGAGTGGTTGCAGAAGGGGTCGAGAATTTCGAACAACTGGGTTTTTTAAGATCAACCTCTTGCCAGGCAGTTCAGGGATATGTTTTCAGCGAGGCCATCAGGCCGGAGAAATTAGAGCAGCTACTGCAAAACCGCAAATCCGGTCATCATTTCGTTCATTAAGCTGGTCAGGTTGTGCAATGCTGCCTGTGCTCAGGCAGCTTTTGCCATGATGACTGCGCCCAATTCATCTCCCATCCTCAAAGCCAACCACAATTGCTGGCGTATCGCCCATGCGAAGCGATTTGCCATGCTGGTCGATGCGCAAAGCTATTTCGGTGCCGTCCGAGAAGCAATCCGGCGCGCCCGGTACCGAGTTTTCATCCTGTCCTGGGATATCGATAGCCGTATGCAGCTGGTGCCGGGAGGTGCAGACGATGGCTATCCTGAACCACTGGGCGATTTTCTGCACGCAGTTGTTTCCGAGCGCAGTGAACTGCACATCTACGTGCTGAATTGGGACTTCATGATGCTCTATGCAATGGAGCGTGAATGGCTACCGGCTTACCGCCTCGGCTGGCGCACTCATCGTCGGCTGCACTTTCTGATGGACGGCCTGCATCCGGTCGGCGCTAGTCATCATCAGAAAATTGTCGTCATCGATGACGCACTTGCCTTTGTTGGCGGACTCGATCTGACCAGTGCCCGTTGGGATACTTCTGTACATCGCCCGACGGAAGTATTGAGGCGGGATGCCGATGACAGGCCTTATCCGCCTTTCCATGACGTTCAGGCAGCCGTCGAAGGTGATGCTGCAAAGGCGCTGGGCATTTTGTGTCGGGAGCGCTGGTATCAGCGGACTGGCTCGCAGATCAGTGATGTTGTTCCAATCATCATGGAAGCGTGGCCTGATTGTCTGGCGGTGGATATGACCGACATTCATGTAAGCATCTCGCGCACGCTCCCTGCATATCAGGGACGTCCGGGTGTCAGCGAGATCCGACAGCTTTATCTTGATGCAATTGACTCGGCGCGCAGTCATCTTTTTTTTGAAAATCAATATTTCACCGCCGGCTTGCTGGCGGGCGCGCTGGCCCGGCGTCTGAGTGAGCCGGAAGGTCCGGAGGTACTGATCATTTCACCCAAAAAACAGAGTGGCTGGCTGGAAGAGGCCACCATGGGTGTGCTACGAGCTCGCCTACATGCCCGCTTGCGTCGTGCGGATATTTATGGTCGCTACCAGATGATGTCGCCTTTGCTCGATGCCCTTGATGAGGGTGTCTTGAATGTTCACAGCAAGGTTTTTTCGGCAGATGATCGTTTGTTCTGCATTGGTTCGGCCAATCTGTCCAACCGATCGATGGCCTGTGATACCGAATGCAATCTGTGTATCGAAGCGGTCGGCAGCGACTGGCCAC
>JBILCO010000118.1:0-6650 GCA_044353075.1 Burkholderiaceae bacterium | reverse complement strand
CGTCGCGCGCGATGATCTTCTGGAATTGAAGGAAAGTGACCGGGCGTGGTGGCGGATCAAAGCTGACCGAGGCCTTGGGCTCGGAAAGGTATTCACCCAGAAAAATTTCCCGGTCGGCCGCTGTGTTATTGAGCTTCTGCAGTGTACGGGTGACGGTATCCATCATGGCATCGCTGATCGCTGCCGGCTGGCGCGTTGATTGCAGAGCGGGATCGCCGTACCGTCCGGGCAGGTCGATCGAGTCTGCCATGAAGGCAAGGAAAGCCTCACCCAGCTCCTGCCATGCCGGTGCGCGAAAGCCGATGGAACAGGTCATGCATTCACCTATCGCTGTACCCTCATGCGCATACTGTGGCGGTAGATAAAGCATGTCACCGGGGTTGAGAATGAATTCCTGCTCGGGCTTGAAGTGCCTGAGGATTTTCAGAGGCAAGCCCTCGCGAAGGCTCAGGTCTTGCTGCGCACTGATGCGCCAGCGCCGCTGTCCGTGCACCTGCAGCAGGAAAACATCGTACGAATCCACATGTGCGCCAACGCCTCCACCATCGGTGGCGTAGCTGATCATCAGATCATCGAGGCGACTGTCGGGAATAAAGCGGAACTGATGCAGTAGTTGGTCTGCCTGATCATCATGCAGATTGACTCCCTGTACCAGCAGCGTCCAGTTTTTTTGGGTGGTCGATGGCAGTGCCGCAAATGGCCCGTGTTGCATCTTCCACTGGCGGCGGAAATTGGTGATCAGCCGCGATTCAACATCCTCGCGCGCTGCCAGCCGGAACATGAATTCCGGTGTCAGAGGCGCTTGCACGTCGGGCATGGCACCGCGAATCAACAGGGGTTTTTTCTGCCAGTGTTTGCGAAGGAACTGGTCTGGCGTGAGGCCGCCAAGTACGCTGGGATTTTTCATGCAGTCATTATATCGATGGCCTGAGATCGTCCGCCCGAACGAGGGGGCGGGACCGTCGGGTATACTCGGCCACCGATTCAGCGAAAGGATGACATGATGAATATCGGCAAAGATACCGTTGTTACTTTGCACTACAAGCTCTCTGATGCACAGGACAATCTGATCGAAGAAAGCCAGCAGCCCATGTTGTACCTGCATGGTGGCTATGCCAATACGCTGCCCAAAATTGAAGAAGCGCTGGCAGGCAAGGCTGCCGGTTATCAGGTCACGATTCAGGTTGAGCCGGAAGATGCGTTCGGCGAATACGACACTGAGCTGGTGAAAATTGAGCCACGCGAGGTCTTGCCCGAGCCTTTGGAAATTGGCATGCAGTTCGAAGGTGCGCCCGATCAAAGTTCAGGCAATGACATGCGGGTATTTACCGTGACTGACATCGCCGATGGCAAGGTGGTCCTCGATGGCAACCACCCGCTGGCCGGGATGGCCCTGCGTTTCGCGCTGCATGTGGTCGAGGTCAGGGAAGCCAGCCCGGAAGAAATTGCGCACGGTCATGTACATGGACCGCATGGTCATCACCATCACGACGACGATGATGAGGATGGCGATCAGGTCCGTTCGATTCAGTTGCAGTGAGGCGGATTTTCAGCAAGCTGCCGTAGCCGGTAGAGGGCTTCCAGGGCTTCGCGGGGTGTCAGGCTGTCCGGGTCGATACGGCGCACCGCTTCTGCCAGCGGTGACTCGGATTCGGCGACGGGCTCAGCGACGGCTTTGCCCATATCTTCGTCAAGGGGCACAACGGTGAATAAATCGAACTGCGTGTCTGCCTGTGCCGCATGCGCTTCGAGTGCGGCCAGATGTTTGCGGGCTGCACGTATCACGGTCGGCGGCACGCCCGCCAGTTGCGCGACCTGCAAGCCGTAACTTTGCGAGGCCGGGCCCTGTTCCACGGTGTGCAGAAAAACGATACTGTCTTTGTGCTCCACTGCCGACAGGTGTACGTTCGCACAGGCTGTGTGCGTCTGCGGGAGCTGGGTTAGTTCGAAGTAGTGCGTCGCAAACAGTGTCAGACTGCGATTGGTCTGCAGCAGCGCGCTGGCAATCGCCCAGGCCAGCGCCAGACCATCAAAGGTGGAGGTGCCGCGTCCGACTTCATCCATCAGCACCAGCGAGTGTTCAGTCGCGCCGTGCAGAATAGCGGCGGACTCCACCATTTCCAGCATGAAGGTCGAATAGCCGGCCGCGAGATCATCTGCGGCACCGATACGGGTAAAGATACGGTCCACCGGGCCCAGCGTTGCCCGGGTTGCCGGCACATAGCTGCCTGCATAGGCGAGCAGCGTGATCAGCGCCAGCTGACGCATGTAGGTGGACTTACCGCCCATGTTCGGTCCGGTGATCAGCAGCAGCCTGCGCTCGGGTGAAAGTTCGCAGTCATTCGGCATGAAACGTTCGATCACGTTCTCGACCACCGGATGACGGCCTTGCACAATGTGCAGCCCGGGCGCACTCTGCAATTGCGGCTTGCACCACTGGTGGCGTTGTGCGTGCGAGGCAAGCGCCACTAGCACGTCGAGCTGTGCCGCCGCTTCCGCCACATGCTGCAACTCGGGAATGTGCGCTGTCAGCGATTCAAGTAATTGTTCATACAGCCGTTTTTCACGTGCGAGGGCACGGTCTTGTGCGGACAAGGCTTTGTCTTCGAAGGCCTTCAGCTCGGGCGTGATGTAGCGTTCGGCATTTTTGAGTGTCTGACGGCGGCGATAATCATCGGGTACCTTGGCCGTCTGGCCGTGAGTCACTTCGATGTAGAAGCCGTGCACCTTGTTGTACTCAACCCGAAGATTGGCGATACCGGTGCGGGCGCGCTCGCGCGTTTCCAGATCCAGCAGAAACTGACCCGCATTGTCGGACAGACCGCGCAGCTCATCGAGCTCGGCATCGTAACCCGATGCGATGACACCGCCGTCGCGCACCTGTGCTGCGGGTTCGTCAGCAATCGATTTTTCCAGCAGGCTCAGGCAGTCCCGTGGTGGTGTCAGGCCTGTGATGGTTTGCGCTAGCAATGCAGAAGCTTGCAAGGACGCGTGAGCATTCAGGGTGGACTGGAGCAGGGGCAAGTGCGCCAGTCCCGCACGCAGCGCGGCCAGATCGCGAGGCTTGGCGCTGAGAAGCGCAATGCGGCTGGCGATGCGTTCGATATCGGGGATGGCGGATAAGCTCGCGGCCAGCGGGTCGGATTGCGCGGTGGCCAGCAACGCTTCGATCGCGTCGTGCCGCTGCTGTGCCTGTGCCTGATGACGGCTGGGGTGATGCAACCAGTTACGCAGCAAACGCGAACCCATCGCTGTCTTGCAATGATCCATCAGAGAAAACAGCGTGGGTGAGGTGCCTTCGGCGTAACGCAGGGGCTCGCTGATTTCGAGGTTGCGACGTGTGGCAGCGTCCATTGCAATCGTGTCGCTCTCGCGCTCGACGATGAGACTGCGCACATGCTGCAAATGTTTGCCCTGCGTGGTGCGGGCGTAGTGAAGCAAGGCACCCGCAGCACCCAGAGCCGGGCCCAATGCTTCGCCACCATGGCCGGCGAGCGTAGCGGTACCCAATTGTTCCAGCAGTGATTTTTCACCCGCAGTCGGATCAAAATGCCAGTCAGCGACCGTGGTCGGGCGGAGACCCGGAATTTCTTCCAGCAAGGCGCGCGACGGCGTGTCACACAGAATTTCTGCCGGGGAGATACGTTCGAATTCTTGGCGCAGGCTGGCTGTCAGCTGCGATGACTCAGCAGCGATTTCGGTCACACGCAAACGCCCGCTGGCCAGCGACAGCCAGGCGAGACCAAGCGTCAGATCTTTGGTGTTTCTCGACACTTTGCGATGGCGCACGACGTGGATGGCCATGAGTGGTCGGTCCGATTTTTCCGGCAGCAGTTCCGATTCGGTGAGGGTGCCGGGTGTAACGATACGCTGCACACGCCGTTCCACCGGCCCTTTGCTGGTGGCCGGATCGCCAATCTGTTCGCAGATGGCGACGGACTCGCCGAGCTTAACCAGTTTGGCCAGATACTGATCTGCGGAGTGGAAGGGAACACCCGCCATCTTGATCGGGTTACCGTTCGACGCGCCGCGCTGTGTCAGGGTAATGCCCAGCAGGCGGGCCGCTTTTTCAGCGTCTTCAAAAAATAATTCATAGAAATCGCCCATCCGATAGAACAGCAGGGTGTCCGGATGGTCGGCCTTGATACCCAGATACTGCCGCATCATGGGTGTGTGATTGTCAAGGCTGGAGCGATCGGCTGCGGTCATGCTTTGCTCGGACGAAGGCGAAGTTCAAAAAGGGTTGAGTGGCCAGCCGGGCTCAAGGCCTGATGCCGTTGGTTAGGCAAAGACACTGGATCCCGGCCTGCGCCGGGATCCAGTGTCTTTTGTCAAGAACCAGCCGCTTTCACTATCAAGTGAAGCCTCAGAGACAACGCAAGAGATACGGCTATTACGTGACGCGAGAATGTAGCACAGCCTGCACTGGTAACCCGGGTGGGTCCTGTTAGCGCTGGCCGCTGCGACGCCTGCCTGAGGGCGCATTGGCCGCTGGCTGGCCGAGCAAAGCCGCAGTACGCACAGCCGGTGTGCGCTGCGGTCTGGCGCTTGCATTGGCGGTTGTCGTGCCGGTTGCTGCCAAGGAGGATCTGCCGGCCCCCTGAGCAGACCTCTGCGCATTGCCGTGCTGACCGCCACTGGCTGGTTTGCCTCCGTTGCCTCCGTTGCGGCCGGACGGCGAAGCGGGGCGTTTACCTTGCTGGTGCCGGGGCTGGCCGCGGTGTTCCTGGCTGCGCAGCTGTATCGGCTGTGGTCGTGCATTCGGATCCGGCTCGAAACCGGCGATGACTTCCACCGGCACTTCTCGTTTGATGAAACGCTCGATATCGCGCAGGAGATTGCGCTCATCTACGCAGACCAGTGACACGGCCTGACCAGTCGAGCCCGCACGGCCGGTACGGCCGATCCGATGCACATAGTCTTCCGGGACGTTCGGCAAATCGTAGTTCACTACATAAGGCAGCTGATCGATGTCGATACCGCGCGCGGCAATATCGGTGGCTACGAGTACTTGCAACTCGGCAGTTTTGAATTCCGCCAGCGCGCGCGTACGCGCAGCCTGACTTTTGTTGCCGTGAATCGCCAGGGAAGGTATGTCGGCCTTGCTCAGTTGTTCAGCCAGCTTGTTGGCGCCGTGCTTGGTACGGGTAAAGACCAGCACCTGAAACCAGTTGTGTTCTTTAATCAGGTGAGTGAGGAGCTGATGTTTTTTGTCGCGATCGACCGGATGAATTTTTTGAGAGATGACTTCAACCGTCGAATTGCGCCGTTCGACTTCGATCATTGCCGGACTATCGAGCAGGCCGTCAGCCAGCGCTTTGATTTCATCGGAGAAGGTCGCGGAGAAGAGTAAATTTTGACGCTTGGGCGGCAGCGCGGCCAGCACTTTGCGGATATCACGAATAAAGCCCATATCCAGCATGCGGTCCGCTTCATCAAGCACCAGAATTTCAACGGCGCGCAGATCAACAGCGCCTTGCTGCATCAGATCGAGCAGACGCCCTGGTGTGGCAACGAGGATATCGAGACCGCGCGCGAGTTTCTGGATTTGCGGATTGATGTTCACGCCACCAAAAATCACGGCGGACGAGAGGCTCAGATATTTGCCATACGTGCGCACGCTTTCTTCGACTTGCGCAGCCAGTTCGCGCGTCGGTGTCAGTACCAGTGCGCGTACCGTTTTCGCCGCCGGACGAGGTTTGCCTGACAGCAGCTGCAGCATGGGTAAAGTAAAGCCAGCTGTTTTGCCCGTGCCCGTTTGGGCGCCGGCGAGCAGATCGCCACCTTTTAGTACAGCGGGTATTGCTTGTGATTGAATGGGGGTGGGTTGGGTATAACCGTTTTCCGTGACGGCACGCACGATAGGTTCGGCCAGGCCGAGTTCAGCAAATGACATAAATAATGAGAATAAGTCGACCCGCCGCCGCATCAGGGCGCCAGTCACAGGTCAAAGGGGGGATTTCCAGGAGGGGCGGTCAGGAGACTGGAACAATAACCGCGCGGAGGGCAGTATAACAGGCTCGGCGCCAGCCCTGCTTTTACCTTCCTCAACAGCAGTCGCAGGGTCTGACGACAAACCCCTCAGCAAAGATACATTGCGATCGTTACATCAGCAGAAAGAACTTGGCAGAAAAAACTCGGCAGAACCGCCTCAGGCGAAAGGCGTGAGCAGGTTGAGCATCTGACCGAAGACTTTGGGCGAGCCTGCAATCACATCGCCTTGGTACAGGTAATCCGATTCACCTGAGAAGTTCGCAACGATGCCGCCTGCCTCCGTGATGAGCAGAGCACCTGCTGCGATATCCCAGGGTTTGAGATTTTTTTCGAAGAAGCCATCGAGTCTGCCGGCCGCTACATACGCGAGATCCAGTGCGGCAGCGCCGGGGCGACGCAGACCGGCGGATTTTTGCGTCATCAGATGGAACATCTTCACATATTCGTCGAGCGCACTCAGGTCGCTATACGGGAAACCTGTACCGATCAGCGCATCAGCGAGTTTGTCGCGCTTGGCAACGCGAAGACGTTTTTCGTTCAGGAAGGTGCCGCCACCTTTGCTGGCGGTAAAGAGCTCATTGCGCGTGGGATCGTAGACGACGGCTTGGGTGATTTGTCCACGGTGCTGTAGTGCAATCGAGATCGCGTATTGCGGG
>JBILCO010000206.1:0-4477 GCA_044353075.1 Burkholderiaceae bacterium | reverse complement strand
AAACTTGAAGAGTCGCGAGTAAACAAAATTCTTCGAGGTGGAATGACGGTCGAAGACTTAGACGATCCTGATAATTCAGGTGAAAAATTAACAGTAAATATTGTTGAATTAGTGAATGAGGCGATAATTCAAAAATATTTGAATGCCAAAGAAATCGAAGAATTCGTAGAAGGAATGGCAGGAAAATACAAAAAAATAGCACAAAGTTTTTCAGATGAAATTAAAGCTTCAAATACAAAAGATTTGCGAAAAAATAAAATATTCGTTGATCTCATGAAGCCATTGGTTGATTCGTTTCTTGAAAGATTTTTTGGTAAGGAGATGAAACTATCCAACTCAAGATTTTCGCCGGAATTCAAAAATTTTTTGCAAGGCATTGATGATCGTGTAATTAAATGGGCCACAGCATGCGGAGGCCTCGAACCAGATCTCCTATTCAGAGCTCGGAAATCTGCGATTGCTGCATACATTGGAACGAGAGCAATAACGGTCATCATGCGAAATCAACTAAATATGGATAAAAATTATCAATCAGACCGTCTTGATATTTTAAATGGATACCTGAATACTTTGCTCACTACGCAAATTGATAATTTTTATTTCGACATTATGTCTAGCGCTGAAAATCAAGATGAACAACAGAAAAAATTGTTGGCGGCACATAAAAAAGGATCTGCGCTGAAGCAGAGGGATCAAAATCTGAAAATACGCCGCGAAAAAATAAGTTCTGATCTCGATTCTGATACTCCGATTTCACCGAGAGAAAAAATAAAATCTCCAAGAAAAGAAGATCTCGAAAAAAGGAGTGAAGATCTTAATGCTACAAGAGCAACCATTCGCAATAAGGCGGTTAGTAATTTTATAAAAGAATCGAAAATAAAAAAACTTGATTCGGATTTTCTCCGGTATTTCAGAGAATTTTTATGGCGGGTGACCAGAGAGCAATATCAAGAATTCAAGGATAATCCGGCGGAAAAAATGTTGGAATCTTTGAAAAAATATATTATCGAGCATCCCGGAAAATTGAAATCGAGCGTCAATTTTGTGCAGCCTATGAAAGATGAGCTGCAGAAGCTGGTAGATCAAAAAAATAAGGTGACTTTGGCTGCGCAGACGACTAGCTCTGCCTCGGAAGCTCAGATAACTCTGCCGACACAAATACAGGCCAGCCAAGCCACCGTTTCAACGGTGGTATCAGCAACTCAAACATTGATTGCTGAAGGCGCCGATGAGGCAAGCTGGGATGATTCCTCAGTATCCTTGGAAGAAGGCAAGACGGAAGGCCTCATGGAATCGCAGTTAGACGAATCTGTAGCTGAGTCACCGACCGCAGAAGACGAAACGCCGAATGTCCCGGGTAATTCGGCAGCTGCTTTAGAAAAAATAAAAGAAGCAGGACTCATGAAGTCGCCGTTCGATGATAGTGATTCTTCCAGCAGCCAGTAAACACGGGTCAGCGACATACTTTCTTGTATCGGTACCCGCCGTCCGAGGTTCGGGACGGCGGGTATTTTCTTTATGGCGTCATGCCTGATCTCTGTAAGCCAGTCGTTAAAGCCAGTTCTCAAGTGAAAGCACGCCATTACCAGTAAAATCGAGCCCTTAACTCAATGGCTGCGGGGAACATCTCGGTGAAAGCACGATGGATAGGAGTGATGGTGCTGGTGGTCCTGATCGGTGCAGGATCTTGGTATTGGTTTGGCATCAAAAAACCCGATGCGCCGCAGTACCGTACCGCCACTCTCGAAAAAGGTCGTCTGATCGCCAGCGTCTCGGCGACCGGGACACTGGTGCCGGTCGTATCGGTTCAGGTGGGCTCACAAGTTTCCGGCCAGCTCAAGGAAGTGCTAGTCGATTTCAACAGCCAGGTCAGCAAAAATCAGCTGATCGCTCGTATTGATCCCGAAAGTTTTGAATACCGGGTCCGGCAGTCGCAAGCCGATCTGGATGCGGCGCGCGCGCAGGTGGCGACTCAGCAGGCCAATATTGCGGCTCAACGGGCCGCCTTGTCTCAGGTCGAAGTCACCCTTGCGGATGCTCGCCGCGACTTGGAGCGCAAGGAGCAGTTGTCGGATAAGAAATTCCTGTCGCCCGCCGAAGTCGACAAGGCCCGTGCCACGGTCAATTCGCTGGTAGAGCAGCAAAAATCAGCGGTTGCGCAAGTGGATGTGGCACGTGCCAATGCGGGTAATGCAGCCGCAATGGTCAAGCAGCGTGAAGCGGCACTGTCACAGGCGCGGGTGGATCTGGAGCGCACCGCCATCCGTTCGCCGGTGAGTGGCATCGTCATCAAGCGCAGTGTGGACAAAGGGCAGACCGTCGCCGCCAGTCTGCAAGCGCCCGAGTTGTTCATCATCGCGGAGGATCTCACCGATATGCGGGTCGATACCGCCATTGATGAATCCGAAATCGGCAAGATCAAGATCGGGCAGCGCGCGACGTTCACTGTCGATGCATTTCCCGGCAAGACCTTCGAGGGCGAAGTGCGCAAGGTTCGCAAGTCCGCGCAGGTGGTGTCGAATGTAGTGACCTATCTGGTCGATGTATCGGCACCTAACCCCGAGCTGCAGCTATTGCCCGGCATGACGGCCAATGTGCGCATCGTCACGGAGACCTTCGAGGATGTAATGAAAGTACCCAATGCGGCGATACGGTTTCGTCCGCCGCAAACATCGGATGACAAGCCTGCCAAATCAAAACGCAGCGAGGGTGAAAAATCCGCACGTGGTAATGCACGTCCCGATCCCTCGAGCTCCACGATTTATGTGCTGAACAACGGTGAATTGAAAGCCATTCCCGTCAAGACGGGCGCGTCCGACGGTAAGATGGTGCAGGTCGCGGGCGAAGGTATTGCCGAGGGCATGGAGGTGGTCACTGGTGTCAAGGGCGAAGGTGGTAGTGGTAGCGGTGGAAGCCGCAAGGGTTCATCGATGGCCGGTGCGCCGCGCATGTTCTGACCTGTGATGAAACCTTTGATCGACGTACGCGGCCTGAGTAAGTCCTATGTGATGGGAACCAATACGGTCGCCGCGTTGCGCAGTGTGTCGCTGACCATCGGCGAGGGTGAGTTTGTGGCCATCATGGGCGCGTCAGGTTCCGGTAAATCGACCTTCATGAATTTGCTGGGATGTCTGGATACACCCACCGCTGGCGAGTACCGATTGGCCGGTGACAAAGTATCGGACATGAGCGGCGATGCGCTGGCGGCGATTCGTAATCGGCGTATTGGTTTTGTGTTTCAGCAGTTCAATCTGCTGCCCCGTACCAGTGCGCTTGATAATGTGCAGCTACCGCTGCTGTATGCAGGCACACCGGCCAGCCAGCGCCGGCAGCGCGCGATGGCGCGGCTGTCGCAGGTGGGACTGGCGACGCGCCATGATCATCATCCTTCGCAATTGTCCGGCGGTCAGCAGCAGCGCGTCGCGATTGCCCGCGCGCTGGTCAATGATCCGGCCTTGATCCTTGCGGATGAACCCACCGGTGCACTCGACTCGCGCACCAGCCTGGAAATCATGGTCTTGCTGCAGCAGCTCAATGCGGCTGGCATGACGATTGTGATGGTCACGCATGAAGCCGATATCGCTGCGTTTGCCTCGCGCATCATCACGTTTCGCGATGGTGAAATTATCTCGGATACGCCCCATACCCCCGACAATGCCGCCGCAAAGCTCGACAAGGCCGGCGAGGTGATCTCGTGAATTTGCTGGCGACCCTGCGCGTGGCGCTCAATGCCCTGCGCGTGAATTTATTGCGCTCGATACTCACCATGCTGGGCATCATCATTGGTGTGGCGGCCGTGATCACCATGTTGGCAGTGGGCTCAGGTGCCGAAGCCCGCATCAAGGAACAAATCAAAAGCCTCGGTTCAAATCTGATGATCATTACGGCCGGCGCACGCACAGCCAATGGCGTCAGGATTGGCACTGGCGTCACTCCCGATCTGACCGAGGATGATGCGACTGCGATCGCCCGTGAGGTGACCGAAGTCGAAGCAGTGGCACCGACCTATCGTGGTGGTGCGCAGGTCGTGTTTGGCAATGCGAACTGGTCAACGCAGGTATTTGGTATCACGCCTGACTATTTCACGGTGCGTAACTGGACGCTGGAATCCGGTCGCATGTTTGAGCCCGCAGAAATGTCCGGGGCGGGGAAGGTCGCCCTGATCGGACAAACGGTGGCAACTGAATTGTTTGGCGATGCTGATCCGATGGATCAGACCATACGTATCAAGAACGTGCCTGTGACCATCGTCGGTGTGCTCGCACGTAAAGGCCAAAACATGACGGGTAATGATCAGGATGATGTGATCATGGTGCCGCTGTCGACCGCGCGGAACCGCATCGTCGGCGTGGAGGCTGGCAAGCCGCGTCAGGTGGGCATGATTCAGATCAAGGTCTTCGACGGCGAAAGCATGAGTGAAACCGAGGACAAGATTCGTGCCTTGCTGCGTCAGCGCTTGCGTACCGCTGAGGGTCAG
>JBILCO010000251.1:0-3572 GCA_044353075.1 Burkholderiaceae bacterium | reverse complement strand
AATGGTGCGGCGGCCCATGCATTCACGCACATCATTTATAAGGCGCTGCTGCTCATGTCAGCGGGTGCAGTACTGATGCAAACCGGTCGCAGCAAGTGCTCCGAACTCGGCGGACTGTTTCACAGCATGCCACTGACCACCGTCTGCGCGTGCATCGGCGCGCTGGCCATCTCGTCATTCCCGCTCACCTCAGGCTTCATTTCGAAATCCATGATTTCACAGGCGGCGGCTGATGAACACCTGCTGTGGGTCTGGTTGCTGATGACGGCAGCATCCGCCGGTGTGTTCCTGCACGCCGGGATCAAATTCCCGTGGTTCGTCTTTTTTCAGAAAGATTCCGGCTTGCGGCCAGCCGAACCACCGCAGTCGATGCGCTGGGCGATGGTGCTGCTCTCGGTACTCTGCATCGGGCTGGGCATCTGGCCGGAGTGGCTGTATCAGCTCCTGCCTTACGAGAGCACTTATGTGCCCTACACGGCGCCGCATGTCGTCGCGCAATTGCAGCTGCTGTTGTTCTCCGGACTCGCGTTCTTCGTGCTGCTGACCTACCTCAAACGCACGCTGACTATCACGCTCGATACGGACTGGCTGTGGCGGCGAGGAACACCTGCGCTGATTGGGTGGGGCTTGGCGATCTGGGCACCGATCGCCAACGCGCTGAAACAACTGCGCGTGATGGTGACTCGCTACCTGCGCGATGGGATTGCCGGCCATCTGGGTGATGCAGGCACGCAGGCAAAAACCTGGTCACTGGCAGCGATGGGACTGGTGGTGTTGGTGATGCTGATTGTTCAGCTGCTTTTGCTGATTCATTAGAGCGTGTCCGGGGATCGCAAACAGAATCAGTGATACAGATTTTCTACCCGCCCCTCGGCATCCACCCGATAACAGCTCAGATCCAGATTAAACACCTCTGGCTTGACAATGGATTTGCCGCGCAACATGCGCGCACATTCCTGTATGCCTTCTGGCACCGAAGGGTGAGGGAAAATCAGTTCGGCCAGCTGATCGATACCCGCATCCAGTGCGATCATTAAAGCGATTGCCTGACTGGTGCTGGAGGCGTGATTGCCCATGACACGCATACCGAGAATTTTCATCTCGTCGTCATCGGACACCAGAATCTTGAAGAAGCCACCGGTCTTGCCCATGGCAATGGCGCGGTTGATGTAGCGATAATTCATCACCGCCATACGGTACGGAATCTTGCGTTTCTTTGCCTGAGTTTCATTCAGGCCGACCGCTGCCACCTCGGGATTGAGGAACATGATGGTCGAAATATTGTCGTAAATCAGATCGCGCGATGGCTTGCCGAAAATACGTTCCACCGCAAAACGGCCCTCCAGCTCACCCACATTCACTAGCGAGATATCCGCTGTGAAGTCGCCCACCGCATAGATATTCGGCACCGTGGTTTGAGTCGCATCATCCACGCAATAACCGCGATCATTGAGCTCCACTCCCGCAGCGTCCAGACCCAGATTTTCGGTGTTGGCAACGCGCCCGACGGAAATCAGCGCATTGTCCACCGTATAAGTTTCGTGCCGGCCGTCCTTGTAATTGAGTACATACTCCACCTTGCCGTCGACGATTTTCATCGACTCCAGTGAGGAGCCACGGTGAATCACCACACCATTTTTTTCCAGATTGCCCGCCAGTGCAGCCGAGATATCTTCATCCTCGAAAGGCAGAATACGATCTTCTTTATCGATCAGGAAAACTTTGGTGCGACCGTAATTGGAGAAAATCGTCGCAAACTCACAACCGATCACACCCGCACCCAAAATAACAATGCTCTTGGGGAAATCCGGCAATGAGGCAATGCCATCGCTGGTCAGAATGGTTTTTTCATCGATCGGAATATGCGGCAGGTAGCGCGGACGGCTGCCGATGGCCAGCACAATATTGTCCGCCCAGATGATTTCCTTGCTGCCATCAGTCAGCGTAATCTCTATTTCATTTTTATTCAGTAGCTTGCCGTGGCCCTGAAACTCTGACAGCAGTTCCTTACGCTTGAAATAATTAATTTGCTCGCGCAATTGCGTGTATTTACTACCGACCGCACGATGCATTTCATTGATCACGGCCGTATAGTTGAGTTCACAATCATGAACGGTGTAGCCATGCCCGGTCTCGCGGACACTTTTATAATTTTCGGAAAGTTCCCACAAAGTTTTAGAGGATAGTGCGCCATTAAAAATGCCGGCACCACCAACCTTGTTCTTTTCGATCAGCGCCACTTTTTTGCCGAAGTCCAGGCCGCGCATCGTTGCTGCAAATCCGGAAGGGCCGCCGCCAATCACACACAGATCGAATTTTTTCATCGGCTCAGCACTCCCTCAAAGTAGTCACAACACTCAGTCTGGCCGTGAGCGGCCAATTTGCTGCCATATCGCGCGATCCAGATCGGTCGCTCGTCCCGGTTTGTCGAGTTGCTCGCGGATATACCTGTCATCGGCCACCGCAGCGAGTTCACGCAGGCGTGACACCAGCGTGTGGTACTGCGCCAATGCGAACTCGGGATTTTTGGCTGCTATCGCCAGCGATTCGAATTCGCCCCGAGAGGTCTCAGTACGGTCATCGCCTTTTTCTATTTCAACGATGAGCTGATTGATTTCCGCGGCCGACAAATGATGGTGGCGGGCGTGGTGAATAAACGCTTCCTTTGCATGCTCATCAAATACAGCGGCGCGCGCCTCTGCGAGCAAATCCTGCTTGAGTTTTTCGCGGTTCATGCGCAACTGATCGGTAAAGCCCGAAGCCATAATCGCCGCCGGAATCGCAAACAAACCAATACCGACCAGCGCCAGAACCACCGTAATCAGACGCCCGCCCGGTGTCACCGGCGATATATCGCCATAACCCACTGATGCCAACGTAATCACTGCCCAGTAAATCGACTGAGGGATATTTTCAAATTTATCGGGCTGCGCATCCCGTTCCAGCAGATAACCGAAAGCCGCCATCATGAACACCAGCAAGGTAATCATGAACAAGGCAGCCAGTAAAACCGGTGTTTCTTTACGGATCACGGCAAACATGGTGTCGCTCGCCGACGAATAGCGCCCCAGTTTCAGCAGCCGCACCATGCGCACGATTCGCAGGAAACGCAGATCAACCGCACCACCGAGCAGCATCTCCAGCATGAACGGCAAAATGGCGACGAGATCCAGTAATCCGGACGGTGATTTAATAAACCGGAAACGCTGCAGCGCGGGGCTGGCGGAACGATTTTCCTCAGGGTAGGCATACACCCGCAATACATATTCCGTCGCAAAAACTACAAAGGAAGCGGCGTCCAGCCAGGCGAAATGCGCGGCAAAATGCACGCGTATGCTTTCGACCGATTCCAGCACAATCGACAGTACCGACAGGACAATCCAGAAAATCAGGAAAATCTCCAGCGTCTGACTCAGCTGGCCGCCGTATTCGCCGGGAAATAGCAGTGCATGGACTTTCTGGCGTACCGTGCGGCCGCGATTCAGTTCAATGAACTCTCTTATGCCATCGCGGATCAGCTGCGTGATTTTAAGAATACGCAGCATCCGCAGCACCCGCAGCACGCGGGTATC
>JBILCO010000283.1:0-3099 GCA_044353075.1 Burkholderiaceae bacterium | reverse complement strand
TCGCGAGTAAATCAATGACGCCCAGAAAACTGCAGGCGTAACGCAGCCGCGGCATCGAAGCTTCAGCGAATTCGGGATCTTCGGGAGCCAGATAAAGTCGCAGCAGGTATTCGGCAGAAAATACAGCGACTGAGAACACATCAAACCAGTGGAATAGCTGACGATACTCAGCCTCAATGGCCGGCGCAGATTCAAGCAACAGCGCCAGCAGGTTCAGCAGAATTAATAAAAAAATAAACCGATTAATCGCACCGCGCGCGCCGTTTTCGGAAGTTTCATCCAGGAGCAAACGGTACATTTTCCGGCGAAAGCCTGAAGGAGCTGCTGTCGTGCTGATATCTGCCTGCATGGATCTTTTGCACCGGTTCAGTTGTTATAGTTTTAATGCGCGAAACGGTAGCCGTCTGCACGATGGAGTGTATCGCCTGTAAAACCGGATTGGCAATCGATCAGTCACACATAACATAATTGATAACTGCCAAATAGATAACTGCTTTGGTAAACAGCCGATTTTTGAGACCGAATATTTCCATAAATCACATTGCGTGGGATATATAATTCGGCGGCTTACTCAAATAAATCACTATGAAATCCCTGCAAACGCGCGTTTATGAACTGCTGGAAGGCTCGGTAGAAAACAAGGCCGCCCGCGCCTGCGAAATCTTCATCGCATCCGTCGTGGTACTGAACGTTATCGCGATCATTCTGGAATCGGTGCACGAGCTGCACGAGGCCTACGAAACTTATTTCCATATTTTCGACGTGGCGAGCGTGATGATTTTCACGCTGGAATATGTGCTGCGCGTCTGGTCCTACGGCGTTAAATACAAAAAAGAAGAAGGCGGTGGCTGGCGCGGTCGCAAGGAATACATTTTCAGTTTCTACGGTTTCATTGATTTCTTTGGCACCCTGCCGTTTTATCTGCAACTGCTGTTCCCCGGTCTGGATCTGCGCTTCCTGCGCCTGTTCCGCCTGATGCGGATTTTCAAGCTGTCTCGCTACAACAGCGCATTGTCAGATTTGATCGAAGCCGTCAAAGCCGAGCGGGATTCGTTTACATCCGCTCTGTTCCTGCTGCTGATTTCCTGTCTGCTGTTTTCGTCGATGATTTATATCGCCGAAGGTCATGTGCAGCCCGAGGTGTTCCCGTCAATTCCGGCCACCATGAAATGGTATTTGCTGACCATTATTTCGGGCTGGGGCAACGTCGACCCGGAGACAATTTTTGGCGTGATCCTGGTGGTACTGACACAGGTGCTGGCGATTGCGCTGGCAGCCATTCTGACCGGCGTAGTTGCTACTGCCTACACAGCGCAGGTCCAGCGCCGCGAAATCATGTACGAAACCGAAATCAGGGAAGCACTGGCCGATGGTATCGTCACGGAAGAAGAAAGCGCGCGTCTGCAAGTACTCAAGCGCCAGTTCGGCATGAGCGATGAGCAGGTGGAAGCGATCGCCCGTCAGGTCAGGGAAGAAAAAGGTATCAAAGAGTAGATATTTAAACGGCGACCAGACAACGCAACAAGGGCTGGCCAATGCAGGCCCTTAAAAAAGTCGGTAAACGTTGTCGATCGTACTGGATAAAAAAGCGGCACCCGGGGAATTGACATGATCGAATTTTTTCAGCAGCTGAATTGGCTGGTTGTCGGTCAGATTATCCTGATTGACATTCTGCTAGGTGGCGATAACGCGATCGTGATTGCGCTTGCCTGCCGTCACCTGCCTGAGCATCTGCGATTCAAAGGCATCGTTGGTGGTGCCATCGGCGCCATCGTGGTGCGTATCATTCTGATTGCCTTTGCCGTCACATTGCTCACCCTGCCCTACCTCAAAATCATCGGCGGTGTGCTGCTGCTGTGGATCGGCGTCAAACTTCTGTTGAATCAGGAAGAAGATGCCAATGAGGTGGATGGCGGTGATCGTCTGATGACCGCGATCAAAACCGTCATCATTGCTGATCTGGTGATGAGCATTGATAACGTCATCGCAGTGGCCGGTGCAGCAGAACAGGCGCATGCCGATCACAAGCTGGTCCTGATTGTGTTTGGCATTATGGTCAGCATTCCCGTCATCATCTGGGGCAGCTCGGTCATTCTCCGCATCATGGAGCGCGTGCCCGCCGTCATCACACTCGGTGCAGCACTGCTCGGTTATCTGGGCGGGTCAATGATTTCGACGGATATCGCCATCAAATTGCGCGTGGCCGAAGTGTTACCGATGGATCTGCTCGATTTTCATGACGCCGGTGTTCACCTGAGTCTCACCGGTACCGCGGGTGCATTGCTGGTGGTGCTGGCTGGCTGGTGGATCAACCAGCGCTCGGCTTCAGCGCCGAACGAGCCCCAGGCACCGGCCTGATCGAAAGCGGCTCGGCCCTCGCTACCGGGTAATGAAGCGCTGCACCGAATCTCAGCGACGCTCCCCCACAAACACATAGCGGCTCAGACTGAAAAAATAGCCGTTCTCAGCGCCCATCGCTGCAGCATCTGCCTTCCACGCAGCAACATCTTCCGCCGTCAGCCCATTGCGGCCTGTGACGAAACTGCCGATCATGTCCATCATGCCGACGCTGTAAGTCTGGCGATCGTAAACATCATTCAGTAAAGGCACGACCGACACCGTGACCGACGCAAAACCTGCCTGCTCCATGCGTCGCTTCAGTGTGCGCGGCAATTGCGGATGCGGTATGTGCTCGTTCCAGCTTTCCAGTACACGGCGCATGCGCTGATCATCATGGCTGGCCCACACGGCCGACTCCCAGTCAGTATCAACCAGCACCGCCCGCCCGCCGGGTCGGAGCACGCGCGCCAGTTCGGCAAGGGCGGCATCGACCGATTCGACATACTCATACACCTGTGAAGCCAGCGCGATATCGAAACTGGCGTCTTCGCAAGGCAAGGCATTCACATCGCACAGCTCGAAAGCCACCTGAGGCATCGCGGCGCAGCGACCCCGTGCGATCGACAACATGGGCGCCGCGATATCCACGCCGAGGACCCGGGCTTCGCCGACCGCCTCGGCCAGCGCCTGAGTCGTCAGACCGGGACCGCATCCGATATCCAGCGCTCGCTCGCCTCGCTGCGGCTGAAGTAACTGCAT
>JBILCO010000117.1:0-6702 GCA_044353075.1 Burkholderiaceae bacterium | reverse complement strand
CGGAGAAATATATTATTGCCGCGCTGAATGCGTACAAAAAAGGTGAACGCAAGCATCCGTCGATGGTGGGTATTGCTGCCGGTCTGTCCGATCAGGATATTGCCGATGTCGCCGCCTATTACGCCCAGCAGAAATAAACGGAGCCACTCATGAAAAAGCTATTTGCATTCCTGGCCCTGGCGCTGTCGATGAACGCGTTTGCGGGCAATGTCGAAGCGGGCAAGGCTGCCGCACAAAAATATAATTGCGCTTCCTGTCATGGTGCTGATTACAACAGCCCGATCGATCCGAGCTATCCGAAGCTCGCAGGTCAGCATTCGGACTATCTGGAGCACTCACTGACTGCTTATCAGCGTGGTGGTAACGGTGGTAATGGCCGGACCAATGCGATCATGGGCGGCATGGCCAAGCCGCTGTCGAAGAAAGAAATCGGGGATATCGCTGCCTATCTGGCCAGCCTGCCTGGCTCGCTGGTGGTTCGCAAGTAAGCCGACAAGACGCCTCAGGCAGCACAGAAAGCCGCGCATTCAACTGCGCGGCTTTTTTATTCTCCGGCGCGTTGCCGTATGCAGTGAATATAAGCCTCGCCATCGGGCGGTGTGCCATTGCGCTGCGCGGTCCACAGCATCTCGCCCAGACACTCCATGATCTGATGATGTGCGTCATGCACCGAGCCCAGCCGCATAATCAGGGCCTGACAGGCGTCTCGTATCCCCGGCGGCTGATCGACCGAGGTCTGTTCTTGTATGGACAGGTGCATGGACAAATGCAGGAAGGGATTGCTGCGTCCCTGATCAACGCTGTAGTCCTTGCCGAGAGCATGCTCGGTATCCGCCAGATCGCGTTCGTATTCCGGATGCTGCCGTATCCAGTCAAGGGCAATCGCTTCCAGTGGCGTGAGGACTTCACCGGTCGTCGATTTTTTCCAGGTGGTGCAAAAGAACTGACGGACTTCGTCTTTGCTGGGATTGAACATGCTGTGAATATCTGGCTAATGAGGGTGAATCGGGTGCGGATGCCTTGCAATAGGTCTATGCCCTTAAGGTAAGCAAAGACACTGGATCCCGGCCTGCGCCGGGATGACCTTTTGGGGGCCAACAGCACTTCAATTGTCATCCCGGCGCAGGCCGGGATCCAGTGTCTTTCGTCGCTCAGCCGCTGGCTTTGACAATGCAAAATAAGTAGCTGCTCAGACCGCTTTCTCCGGCCGGGGTGTTTTTTGTTTGAGCTCGCACAGATCGGCAATCAGGCAATTCCAGCATTGCGGGCTGCGCGCCGTGCAAGTGTAACGGCCATGCAATATCAGCCAGTGATGCGCGTCCATCAGGTACTCCGGCGGTACGAATTTCATCAGTTTTTGCTCGACGATGTCGACGTTCTTGCCCGGGGCAATGCCAGTGCGGTTGGATACGCGGAAGATGTGCGTATCGACCGCCATCGCGTGTACACCGAAGGCGGTATTGAGGACGACATTGGCGGTCTTGCGTCCAACACCCGGCAGCGCCTGCAATGA
The DNA here is from genome assembly GCA_044353075.1 of Burkholderiaceae bacterium. Classification (GTDB taxonomy): domain Bacteria; phylum Pseudomonadota; class Gammaproteobacteria; order Burkholderiales; family Burkholderiaceae_D; genus Pernthalerella. Next base: position 5,189 of record JBILCO010000117.1, on the reverse strand, counting down.
TTCACGATCGCGCGGCACCTCACTTCCATGCTGTTCGATCAGGCGGCGGCAGGTTTCAATCACGTTTTTTGCTTTGTTTCGGTACAGGCCGATGGTTTGTACATAAGGGATCAGACCTTCAATCCCCAGTGCGTAAATCGCTGCCGACGTATTCGCCACCAGATAAAGCTGTCGTGTGGCTTTGTTTACCGAAACGTCAGTGGCCTGTGCTGACAGGATCACGGCAATCAGCAGCTCGAAAGGGGTGGTGTATTCGAGCTCAGTCGTGGGGTGCGGATTGGCAGCCTTGAGTCTTGCAAATATTTCGCGCCGTTTTTCAGCGTTCATGATGTACCCCCGGATTGCGCGTCTTTCTGCTGACGTGCTCTGTCCAGCGCGGCCTGAATAATCGCACGCTTGCGTTCTTTTTCGGCCAGTGCTTCGGGATTTTGCGTAGTTTCGCTCTCGACTTCGCGTAGTTTGGCGGCGGCTTTTGCTGCCAGTCGCGCATCGTTCTCTGTTTTTTCGCGAATCAGACGCGCAGTACGATGGTGATAGCGTTCGCGCGCTGCGTCCGCGGCAGAGGATGACCACGCGTCCCAGCCGGTTTTGCCCGGTGTGACCGAGACCATTGCAATGCAGTCGACAGGGCAGGGCGCGACACACAAATCGCAGCCGGTGCACAGTTCGGGCACGATGGTGTGCATTTGTTTGGCTGCGCCGACGATCGCGTCGACCGGACAGGCCTGAATGCAGAGCGTGCAGCCGATGCAGGCGCGCTCGTCAATGACTGCGACCGGGCGTTCGCGCTCAATGCCGTTCACAGGATTGAGGGGTATGACGGTTTTGCCCAGTACTGATGCGAGGCGTGCAATGCCTTCGGTGCCACCGGGCGGGCATTGATTGTGCTGCGCTTCGCCATTGGCCATTGCCTCGGCGTAGGCGCGGCATGCGGGATAACCGCATTTCGTGCACTGCGTCTGTGGCAGCAAGTCGTCGAGGCGGTCAGCGAGCGTGGGTGAGCGATCAGACATAGGCCGACATTATCCGGTATTTGCGTGGGTCGGCACGCACCCGACAAAAAAGCCGCCCGAAGGCGGCTGGTGTGAAGCGGTGACGCGCTGCCGGATCAGGCGTGGGCGCGGATGAACTCACCGATGCGGGGTGCGATCATTTCGCGCCAGCGACGGCCGGAGAAAATCCCGTAGTGACCGCACTTCGGTGCTTCGAAATGCTGCTTCATGTTGGCAGGGATGCCGGAGCACAGGTCTTGCGCTGCCTGCGTTTGGCCTGAACCGGAGATGTCATCGAGTTCGCCTTCGATCGTGAACAGGGCAACGGTCTGGATGTCCTGCGGCCGGACCAGCTTTCCTTCGACTTCCCAAGTGCCCAGCGGCAGTGCGTGATCCTGAAACACGGTCTTGATCGTTTCAAGGTAATACTCGGCGGGCATGTCGAGCACGGCGTTGTATTCATCGTAGAACTTGCGGTGTTCTTCGGCCGATTCATTGTCGCCTTCGCGCAGGTGCAGATAGAACTCCCAGTGACTCTGCGCGTGACGGCGCGGGTTCATCGCAACAAAGCCTGCATGCTGCAGAAAACCGGGATAGACGCGACGGCCATAACCCGGGTAATTCGGCGGCACGTTGTAGATCACATTGTTCTCGAACCAGGAGTAGGGCTTGTTCATCGCCAGGTCATTGACTTCCGTCGGCGATTTGCGGGAATCGATAGGGCCACCCATCATCACCATGGTTTTTGGCAGCGGGGTTTCTCCGGCACTTGCCATCAGCGAAATCGCCGCCAGCACAGGCACGGTGGGCTGGCAGACCGAAATCACATTCAGATCAGGCCCGAGGAAGCGGATGAAATCCTGTACGTAGTAAATGTAGTCATGCAAATGGAAGGCACCTTTGTCCATCGCGACCATGCGCGCATCTACCCAGTCGGTGATGTAAACATCATGCTCGGGCAGCAGGGTGCGCACCGTATCCCGTAGCAAGGTCGAGTGATGCCCGGACAGCGGGGCGACCAGCAGAATTTTCGGTTGAACGAGCTTCTCTGGCGAAAGGAAGTGAGCATCCTTGCGGAAGTGCAGAAGTTTGCAGAACGGTTTGTCGACAACTGTGTCTTCGATGATTGCGGTGCGAGTACCGGTCACCTCAGTATGAGTGATGCCGAACGCGGGCTTCTCGTAATCTTTGCCTAGACGGAACATCAGTTCATAGCCAGCCGCAATTCGCTGGGCAAATGGCGTGTGCGCAAACGGCGAGACCGGATTGGTGAATAACTTTGATGATGCTTCAGCCCATTGGATCAGTGGGCTAAGCAAGGTGCGGTTCATTTCGTGCAGTTGGTAGAGCATGATGACCCCTCATTCAAGACGCCCAAATTGTGTCCTCAATTCTATGTTTCCGCAATGCAGCAATTACAATATGCGGAAATTGAGGAGATAAAAGAGCGTTGATCGCCCGCTCATCCCAAAATGGCTGAAAAGCCTTGAAAAACCTCATCTTAGTGTTTTTCTATCCACCTCTTTCCTCAGCGTAACACATCTTTTTTTAAGTACTTCCTTTGTTTTGTCATTTATTAAGTCGTCTTTCAGGCATTTTTAATCGGCGGTTCATGTTTCCCCGACAAATGCCGGCCGAACTACTGACCCGTTAGACAGCAAATTTGCCAGATCGCGCCCGTGAAAGTCCTGCCAACATCGTTGCATGATGGCAAATTGATAGGGGCGCATGATAAGATCTGTGCCCATGTTTGATCGCCTACGTCCTCGCAAAGCGCTGTCGCGCTGGTTACTGGCAGCGCTACTGTTGCAATGCCTGATGCCGGCCATTGCCAGCGTTCGCGCCGCCGACAGCGCGCGCTGGATCGAGATCTGCGTGAGTTCGGGCGTCAAATGGGTGCAGATGGCGGATGCCGCCGACGCCCAGTCAGCGCATACAGCCGCCGATCATTGCGTGTTGTGTGCGGCGACCGGCGCTGCCCCCGAATTCGATGTGCAGCCTTATCTGTCCGGGGTGTCGACCTTCGCGGCGCCTTCGCAGCCCGATCGCACGCCGGTCCCTACCTTCCCTGCGTTTCACCAACACTCCCGCGCCCCTCCCAGCGTCTCCTGATCACCGTTTGAAGGCCGTTCGTGGTTCACGCCTGTGTTCCGCCGCGGCGCCTTGATGTTTCTTTCAGGAGTTTTCATGTCTGCTATTGCTACCAGAGCGCTCGTGGCGAGCGCGCTATGCGTTGCGCAAACTGCGTTTGCCGATACGCCTTTGCCTGCCGTGACCGTGACTGGCACCCGCGAAGCCACGCTGTTGTCCGAGACACCGGCGTCCGTCGGTGTGATTGATCGCGCGACCATCGATTTCACCCGTCCGTCCCACCCACAGCAATTGCTCGGCCAGATTCCGGGCGTGGCGATTGCAGTCACCAATGGCGAAGGACATACGACGGCCATTCGCCAGGGCTTCACCACCGGGCCGATGTATTTGTTTTTGGAAGATGGCATTCCGGTGCGCGCGACCGGCAATTTCAATCACAACGCGCTCTATGAGCTCAATCTGCCGTCGGCGGGTGGCGTCGAGGTTGTGCGCGGCATTGGCTCGGCACTATATGGGTCGGATGCGATCGGTGGTTTGGTGAATGTCTTGTCGCGCACACCGCGTGAAACAGCGGGTGCTGATCTCTCGGTCGAAGCAGGCAGTTTCGGATGGGGACGGGTGCTGGGCGGGATAGACAGTGGTCGTCGCGGCCCCAATGCCGTACGTGCCGATTTGAATCTGACGCATACCGACGGCTGGCGTGACAGCACGGCCTATGACCGGCAAAGCGTCAATCTGCGTTGGGATCATGAATACGATTCACGAACTCTGGTGAAAACTATTTTTGGGGGTACGCACATCGATCAGCAGACCGGTGCGAACTCGGCATTACCACTGGATCTTTATCTGAATAATCCGACAGTGAATCTGCGCTCGGCCGCGTATCGCAAGGTGGATGCACTGCGTTTGTCTTCGGCCATAGAGAAAGATTTGGGGCAGGGCATACAGCTGAGTTTTACGCCGTATTTTCGCGATAACCGCATGGATTTGAATGGGTCTTTCAATTTTTCGATGACTTCGTCTAATGCGCGCATAGAAAATACGCAGGTGCAGTCCTATGGTTTGATGACTAAATTTCGACGGAATTTCGATGACAAAATGCGGACTCGTCTGATTGCCGGCCTCGATCTCGATTACAGTCCCAGTCAGCGGCAAGAAGACAAAATCACGCTATTACGTGATACGGTGGCCGGGCAGCCTCGCTACTATGGCTACACGTTAGGTGCGCGCATCTACGACTATCAGGTGACCTACAAAAGCGCAGCACCTTATTTGCATCTTGAGTTGTCGCCGACGGATGTTCTGCGTCTGACTGCAGGGCTGCGCTATGACTACGCGAACATGTCGATGCAAAATAATCTCGGTCAGAACGCAACGGTGAACAGCTTCTATCAATTGGCAGATACTTCCGTGAATTTTTCGCGGCTATCGCCAAAGCTGGGGCTGACGTGGGCGGTGAGCGAGTCCTCGCACGCGTTTGCTTCCTACAACCAGGGCTTTCGCACACCTTCTGAAAATCAGCTGTTCCGTTCCGGTGCTACAGCGCTTACCGCTGCAGCAGCGGCAGCAGCGCTACGTCCGATACTGGCCGAGCAATTCGAGGTCGGTGTGCGAGGTGTAGTGCAACGTTGGTCGTATGAGCTGGTCGCGTATCAGTTGAAAAAGCAGGATGATCTGCTCGCGCAGCGCGACAGCAGTGGTGTCACGGTACAAACGAATAATGGCAGTACTGAGCATCAGGGTGTGGAATTGGGACTAGGAAGGGAGATCGCCCCCAAGTTGCGGCTTGATCTTGCAGCGTCCTATGCAAAGCATCGCTATCGCCAGTGGAGTGGTTTCTCAAATAACGCATCATTTAATTACTCGGGTAACGAGATAGAGAATTCGCCACGACTGCTGGCCAACCTGCGCCTGACATGGCGACCAGTCGCCGGTACACAAGCCCAGCTGGAATGGGTGGAGCTCGGCTCGTATTATCTGGAAGCGACCAACCTTCAAGGTAAATACGATGGTCATCGTTTGTTCAACGCGCGCATCAGCACGCAGCTGGATCAGCACTGGTCGTGCTTTGCCCGCCTCTCGAATCTGACTGACGAGCGTTATGCA
>JBILCO010000151.1:0-5755 GCA_044353075.1 Burkholderiaceae bacterium | reverse complement strand
TTGTCATCCGCCTTTCCCAACGCATGTCACCGACCGCCTTGATCCACCGCAAAATGCATCGTCCTGCTGCGCTCCTGAGCGTGGTGTTGGTGCTGAGTCTGCTGTTGACGCAGTGGCTGGGATACGGACACGCGATCGCGCATGCGGACGGCCTCAATGAAACGATCAGCGCAGAAAGCGCGAAGTCCGGTACCGCTAATCACCCAAAAACCACCAGTGCTTGTGCTGCTTTCGATGACGCCACACTGGGCGCAGGCATTCACTCACCGGCGCTGACGCTTACAGCGCTGCCCACACCCTCGTTTGCCCCTGCGGCACAGAGACCTGCTGGCCATGCGCCAGCCTTTTTTGTCCATTTTTCCTCCCGCGCTCCCCCACTGAAGGCCTGAATACTGCATCAGGACCACCGCCAGCGAAGCTTCGTTTCGGCGATGTGTGCTTCATTTATTTGTGGAGAGTGTGATGAATTTACGCAAGAATTTTCTGGCGAATGCGGTCGCCTGTGCTGTCGCTGGCATTACGGTCACAGCGCACAGTCAAGAAGTAACGAAAAGCCTCGCACCCGTCATCGTTACCGCCGACCCCTTCGGCGCTTCCGAGAATGCGATGATCCTCGCGCCAGCCAAAGTCCTGTCGGGTAATGAGTTGCGCAATAAACTGGGAAGCTCCCTTGGCGACACGCTGGGCAGCGAGCTGGGGGTAAGCGCTTCGGGATTCAGTACCGGCGCATCGCGCCCCATTATTCGCGGGCTCGAAGGGCCGCGTGTGAAGATCCTACAAAATGGCATGAGCACGGGTGATTTGTCAGCGATCTCCAATGATCACGCCGTCGGCAGTGGCATGATGAGTGCAACGCAGATCGAAATTTTGCGTGGTCCCGCAGCCTTGCTGTACGGATCGGGCGCCATTGGCGGGCTGGTCAATATCGTCAACGGCCGTATTCCAACCGTACTCGAACCCCGCGCCACCGGCGAAGCAGAGCTGCGTTACAGCACCGTCGATCAAGGCACCGGCCTGAGTTTTTCGGCCGATCGGTCGGCCGGGAACATCGGACTGCACGTTGATGGCAATGTCATGAATGCCGGTGATTACCGTATTCCGGGCAGCAGCGCGGTCGACAGCGGCAATGCGCTCAACGACACTGGCAAACTCGGCTTTTCCCGCAATCGCGAAAACAATATCGCCGTGGGTGGCTCAGTGATACAGGACTGGGGATATATCGGTGCCTCGCTCTCGCAACTCAACAAAGTCTACGGCATCCACGGCCGCGACGAACTGGCCAAAATCGATCTGGCACAAACCCGCTTCGATATGGACAGCTACATCAAATCACCTTTTGCCGGCTTCGAGGGTCTGCGCGTGAAGTGGGGACAAACAGATTATCGTCACACCGAGCTGGAGGATGGGACTGACCCGCATGTCCGCTTTAGTAACAAAGCATTCGAATCGCGCTGGGAGCTAACCCATCTGCCCATCGCCGGATGGCGTGGAAAATTCGGACTTCAGACCGAGCACTCAACAGTACAAGCCCTGAATCTCGAAGGAGATCCTCCCACCGTCCCTCGCACACGCTCGCAATCGACCGCAGGTTTTATTGTGGAGGAGCGCGACTTTGGTGACCTGAGAATCAATGTTGGCGGACGCTTTGAATCGGTCTCGCGCAGCCCGCTCACAGATACCAAACGATCATTTAATCTGGGTTCATATTCTGCCGGGGCGCTATGGTCGTTCATCCCGGGTTATGGCATCGGCGCGACGGCTTCGGTCGCACAACGCGCGCCTACAGCAGAAGAACTGTACTCAGGCGGCGCTCATCACCCAACCGAAACCTATGACATTGGCGACGCCAACCTGAAAAAAGAGACGTCGAAAAATATCGATTTGTCCCTGCAGAAAACGACTCAGGCACTGCGCTGGAAAGCCAATGTATTTCAGAATAAAGTGAAAAACTTTGTCTATGGCTCCCTATCCGAACCCGCAACGGATCCCGATATGGCATTCGACCGCACCTTCACCCAAGCCGACGCCACCCTGCGCGGCGCCGAAGCCGAGTTAAGCTACAACTATTACGACCCCGGCTGGTTTGGTCGCGTATTCGCAGACACCACCCGCGGCACGCTGGACAATCTGGGTAATCTGCCCTTGCAACCGACAACGCGTAAAGGCCTGAGTTTTGGTTACCAGGATGCGCAATGGCGTTCCTCATTGTCTGTGCTGCATGCAGACCGGCATACGCGGATCGCCAGCACCAGTATTTCCGAGGAAACACCCACGTCAGCCTACACCCGCGTGGATGCCAGCATCAATTATGTGCAGCGCTATGGTACGACGGATGTCACCTGGTTCCTGCTGGCCCGCAATCTGTTGAATGAAGAAATTCGTCTGTCAACCTCGCTGCTGAAAGACTACGTGCCACAGCCCGGCCGAAATTTCATCGTCGGTCTGCGCACCCGTTTTTAAGGCACGCCTCTTTCTTCTCGTAAAGTCTAACAATACGCAACATCAGTCGCCACACCGTAGGGCGTCTGATGTTGCGTCAAAAAAATCCTACATCGAGCACAACACTGTTTGACAAAAGGGACACGCATCGTTGTAATTGAGGCGGGCACATTGATTCGTCGTTGAACTGCACCAGCAATGGCCCAATCTGTGCGGCGCGGTTGTTTTCCATGCCCCCGCTTCTTTCCATCGACCTGATGTGAACGTGAAAATCTTCGACTTATTCGGCAAAACTGCGACGCGCCATGTGCGACATGCCGCAGCGCATGGCACGCAGCCTGATGCACAGGCGATGACAACGTCGAAAAAAATCGATGCGATTGAATATGAAATGTCCACCGAATTCAGTACAGGGCTTTCAGTACCAGATGCCCTGAGCTCTGCCTCGTCATCCCTCAACGATCTCCGACAAAACATTGAAGAAGCAGCCCTTCTCTTTGGCAGCGGCCAATCGGCCGCTGCGCAGAATTTGCTCATCGCAACCATCAGCGGCGGAGGCACTCACCCGGAAGAAAAGCTGGCCTGGCGCATGCTCCTCGAACTCCATGAAGCCGAAGGTGATCAGTCCGCCTTCGACCAGCGAGCGCTCGCTTATGCGCGACGCTTTGAAACCTCACCGCCGCCGTGGCAACACGCTGACGACATAGCGGATCAGTCATCGGGCGCCAAACTGCCTGCACTGAACTTCAGCGGCAAGCTGACCGCCAGCGCTCGCCCGGTACTTGAACAGCTTTTTAAGCTCGGTTGCCAGCATCGCCGGTTTTGCCTTGAATTTATCAGCGTCTCCGAAGCTGATCTGGCCGGCTGCAGTGCCTTGCTCCGAATGCTGGAGGGCTGGCGCCAGCAGGGTTGCGAAGTCCGCATTCACAAGGGCGAGGCTCTGGCTGAGAAAATTCAGAGCCTGATTCAGACCGGACGACAAGATCATGACGACAGCGGGTGGCGGTTGCTGATGGAAGCCCTGTGGCTCATGCAGTCCACCGCAGCTTATGAAGCCGTGTGCATCGATTACAGCATCACCTATGAAGTCTCACCGCCACCACCGTGCTCGATCCTGATTTCTTCTCATGACGTCAACGCCCGACCGGCAGATCAGGCCTTTGTAATGCCCGCATCAATCCAGCTGCCAACAGAGACGCTGCTTGCCGAGATCACGGCCTATGCACGAACGCATGAGCGCATCGTGCTGAATTGCCTGGCGCTGCGTCGGGTCGATTTCAATGCGGTGACGCCTCTGATCAATGGTCTGAACCAACTCGCCGACATCAAACCGGTAGAATTGCGGGATACCAGCTTTCTCGTTTCCGTTCTGGTGCAACTGGTGGGCGGGAAAGGCAAGCTCCCTATTCTCAACCGCAAAACCTGAACGCCCGGTGCCTCCATGGCAGGCCGGGGGTTTTCAAGATATCCGACATGGAACAATTTCACGGCACGACCATTCTCTCCGTCAGGAATGGCGACAAGGTGGCACTCGGCGGCGATGGTCAGGTCACACTGGGCAATGTCGTCATGAAAGGCTCTGCGCGCAAAGTGCGTAAACTTTTTCACGGCAAAGTACTCGCTGGTTTCGCTGGCGGCACCGCTGATGCGTTTACGCTGATCGAGCGCTTTGAATCCAAACTGGAAACCCATCAGGGTCATCTGATGCGGGCATCCATTGAACTGGCCAAGGATTGGCGCACGGATCGGATGCTGCGCAGGCTTGAGGCGATGCTACTCGTGGCCAACCGCGAATCAACACTGATCATTACCGGCAATGGCGATGTACTTGAGCCCGAAGATGGTATTGGTGCCATCGGCTCTGGCGGCAGTTATGCACAAGCCGCCGCCACAGCCTTGCAGGAAAACACTGAATTGTCACCGACGGACATTGTCAAAAAATCACTGACAATTGCGGGTCAGCTCTGCATCTACACCAATCTCTCGCTGACCATCGAAAGTCTGGACTGAACAAGAGCCACCCATGAATCTCACCCCCGAACAAATTGTCACCGAACTCGACAAACATGTCGTTGGCCAGTCCCGCGCGAAACGCGCGGTGGCCATTGCGCTGCGCAACCGCTGGCGGCGCCAGCAGGTGCCCGAACCGCTTCGGCATGAAATCACGCCGAAAAACATACTGATGATCGGCCCGACCGGGGTAGGTAAAACTGAAATCGCGCGGCGGCTCGCGCGACTGGCAGATGCGCCGTTCATCAAGATCGAGGCAACCAAATTCACCGAAGTCGGCTATGTGGGCCGTGATGTCGACACCATCATTCGCGACCTGACAGAAATCGGCATCAAGCAAACGCGTGAACAAGCCATGCGCGATGTGCGCGAGCAAGCCGAAGATGCCGCCGAAGATCGCATCCTTGATGTTCTGCTGCCAACCGCGCGTGATTTTGGCTTCGCCAATACCGGCACCACCGAAGACAAGGAGAGCAACACTACCCGCCAGACTTTCCGCAAGCGGCTGCGCGAAGGCGCACTGAATGATCGCGATATCGACATTGATGTCGCCGAACCGCGCGCGCAAATGGAAATCATGGCGCCACCCGGCATGGAAGAAATGACCGAGCAGATCAAATCCATGTTTTCCGGATTAGGTGCAGGCCGCAAGAAATCCCGCAAGCTGAAAATCGGCGAAGCACTGAAGTTGCTGGCGGAAGAAGAAGCCGCACGGCTGGTGAATGAAGACGAACTACGACAAAAAGCGATTGCCAATGTCGAACAGAACGGTATCGTTTTTCTCGATGAAATCGATAAAATCGCTTCCCGCGCCAGCACCCAGGGCGTGGACGTCTCACGCGCCGGCGTGCAGCGTGATTTGCTGCCGCTGGTCGAAGGCACCACGGTCAACACCAAATATGGCATGGTGAAAACCGACCATATTCTGTTCATCGCCTCAGGCGCATTCCACCTGGCCAAACCATCCGACCTGATACCCGAGCTGCAAGGCAGGTTCCCGATTCGCGTCGAACTCGAATCACTGGCCATCGCAGATTTCGAAAGAATACTGACGTCGACCGATGCCTGCCTCACGCGTCAGTATCAGGCGCTGCTGAGTACGGAAAATATACACGTCGAATTCACCGATGACGGCATACGTCGTCTGGCCGAGATTGCTTACTCTGTTAACGAAAAAACCGAGAACATCGGTGCGCGCCGTTTGTATACGGTGATGGAAAAGCTGCTGGAAGACGTGTCATTCAGCGCGGGTCAGCAGAGCGATCCCGCCGTACGCGTTGATGCCAGCTATGTGAATGACAAGCTC
>JBILCO010000343.1:0-2839 GCA_044353075.1 Burkholderiaceae bacterium | reverse complement strand
GCTCTTCAGAGTTCCTTCGCGAACCGCAACGCTCGGCACCACGATTACGAACTTGCGATATCCGTATTTCTTTGCCAGCTCCATAATGGTCCGCAAATAGACGTAGGTCTTGCCTGTACCTGTCTCCATCTCCACAGTGAAATGAGGACATGCGCGAAGCTGATTATTCAAAGGATCTTTAACTACCCAGTGCGCTAATTCTGAATCTGACTCTGCATCTGCAATCTGATTTCGTGCTTGAATCTCACGGACATTTGCAATCATCTCAGTTTCAGTAATGCCAAGTACGTTGCCTACACCACCAAAATCATCAAATCCCGGCAGCATCCCTACATCTTCGCCACCGACCATGACGGAATACTGAACAGCCTTTCGTTGTTGGCCTTTGAAAATGTCAACGACAGAAGCAACTGCATCCAATTGATATTGCTGTGTCGAATCAAACTGAAACTTCATCATGTCAATGCTCAGACCGTCTTTAGATCAACATTGGCGTCCTCGAAAATTTTCCGAGCATTGGCCTTCAAAGAATCATCCCCACCGAAACACCTATCCAGAATCACTACCGATTCGGGCTTCCAACGTGCAACTTCTCGAATCACTTCAATCGTCAAGCCTGAATCAATGATGGCAACCAATTCGCCACCAGCCACTTTCCAAACTTCACTCGTGCCGACTTTCACCCGTTCAACCTGAGTTGTCAGTTCATATCGCGATTTAAGCATCAACTCGAACAGAATGTCTTTGTTCGTTCTTCCTGGCAAAACATGTTCAACCTGCGCAAATAATTGTTCCTCAAGTTTTGATTCGTTGCCCTCAATTGAGTCTGCATCCCAGATTGAAAAATTGGACTGGTGAAGGGCAAAGGTTCTGAACCCCGCGCTACCTCCAACTTCCTGCGAGCAACGCCGAACGCGCTCCAACGTAATTTTTGAAATTGATTCAAACCCAGCATCAAACTCAGGTGATCCCTCGTCAATACGTTCAGGAAGTTGAACGAGGATGAAACGTCTGTTGGCCTTATCCTCCACGTTCTGGAGCATGATTGCATGCCCAGTCGTGCCCGACCCAGCAAAGAAGTCAACCACTAGATCATCGGCGGACGTAACTAATTTCAACAGACGTTGCACAAGCGCCAATGGTTTTTGGCCGTTACTAAAACAATCGATGCCTAGCGTTTCTTTGTTTAAGTTGATTGTCGAAATGTCGGTCCACAAATCACATATTTTCTCAGTCAAGTATTCGCTGAGAAACAGCATTTGCTTGCCTTCCCACCAGATGTATTCAATTCCAGTCGCAGAAACAACACGTGCAGTCTTGGTTTCAAAACTCAAATTTGATAGGGATGAGTTGTTGGTTCGATACACCACACGGTGAGCATTCTCCTGCTTGAATTGGTCAACATCCGCTTTTGTATGTGGTTTTCCGTTATTTTTTAGATACTCGCTCACTGGAGTGAGCTTCCATGATTCAACAGGATCATCGAAATTCTCAATAACTGTTGAGTAATACTTCATGTACTTGTCCAAGGAAGCTCCCACTTTTGGCACCTCTACCGGGGACAGCATTATCTTTGACGGATTTTTCCCGTAAAGGAGGACGTACTCCTTAATCTTTGGCAGCCGCTTGTCAACGTGCGACATCTTTACTCCGGATGACTCGCTCGACTTCACAACTATCTGATTAATAAACGATTCTTCACCGAATACGTTGTTAAGCAGTTTCTTTAAATTGTCTACCTCGTGATCGTCAATACTGACCGCAATTAATCCGTCCTCCTTCAACAAATCACGGGCGAGAATCAGTCTTGGGTACATCATGTTCATCCACTTTGAATGAAACCGACCACTTGCTTCAGTATTGGTAGAAAATTTCCTACCTTGACTATCTACTTGATTCGTGTATTGCAGGTATGTGTTTAGACTTTCCGAGAAATTGTCCGGATAAATGAAGTCGTTTCCTGTGTTGTACGGAGGGTCAATGTATATCAATTTGACTTTACCCAGGTACGCCTTCTGAAGAACTTTGAGAACTTCAAGATTGTCGCCTTCAATGATCACATTTTGGGTGGTGTCCCAATTGACGCTCTCTTCCTCAACAGGAAGAAGCGTGGCGACGCTCTGACGCTGAATGGTCTTTGCGCACTCGGCTTTACCGGGCCAGGACATTCCGAAACCCTCAGGTCCACTCTCCACAGCGTCACCAAGGGAAAGGCGGAGAGCTTCGAAGTTGATTCCGCCAGATTCTGAGTGAGCCTCTGGGAAAATACGGAGAAGTTCCTGCCGGCGTGCTTTTGTGATGTCTTCACTCCGCAGATCAAACTTTTCGATTTGGACATCCGGTTTTGTCACAAGACTCTCCTCTGTATTGGTCCTTATTGGTTGACCCGTATGGACCTGAACAACAGAACATTAGTCTCTGTACTTATGGCTACTACTAGGGCACCCAAAACCCATGAATAATGCACCTGTTCTCGAAGGCGAGTCTCGCCGAGCAGTGGAACATCGCGGTTCTCACGTCCAAATCATCGCTTCCGCGGGTTCGGGCAAGACGGAGGTGGTATCCCAACGTGTCGTGAGCCTGCTGGCCGATGGGATTCCAGCGAGGGAGATTGTTGCGTTTACTTTCACTGAACGAGCCGCAAAGGAACTCAAGATTCGTATCGCCACCCGCCTGGAGCAACGACTCGGAGCTGAAGCGGTTGACCAACTTTCTGGCCTCTACGTCGGCACTATCCACGGGTACTGCTTTCAGTTCCTTCAGCAATTTGTTCCACGGTATGAGACGTATGACGTACTGGATGAGAGCCAACACGTTGCTTTCTTATGCCGCGAAGCAT